>NZ_JBSFNQ010000051.1:0-59114 GCF_053981115.1 Streptomyces sp. NPDC003691
TCCGCGGGCCCCTCGCCGCCGCCCCGGCCGGCGGGCGGCCCGCCCCCCCCGCGGCGGGTGCAGCCGTCCGGCGTCCACCGGACGGAGCGTCAGCGCCCCGATCTCCGCTACCGGCGCACCGTGTTCGTCGGCGACCGACACGGACACGGCGTGTTCGCCCGCCGGGGAGATCCGGACCCGCACGGTCGTCCCGCACCGGCCCAGCGGCTCCACCCCGGACCAGGAGAAGGGCAGCGGGGCCCGGCCGCCGCCGAGTTCGACGACACCGCCGGCCGTCAGGGCGTGCAGGACCGCGTCGGCCAGCGCGGGATGGAGGACGAAACCGCCGTCCGCCGTGCCGCCGGTGCCGGTGCCGGTGCCGGTGCCGGTGGGCAGGGTGGCGGTGCCGGTGGGCAGGGTGGCGGTGGCGAAGAGGTCGTCACCTCGCCGCCATACCTCGCGCAGGCCCCGGAAGGCCGGTCCGTAGGTGAACCCGGCATCGGCGAAGGTGTCGTACAGCCCGTCGGTGTCCAGCCGCCGGGCCCCGGCGGGCGGCCAGACGGCGAGTGACCGTACGTCCCCGGCCGGGGCGTCCGGTCCGGCGGCGGGCGGCGCCAGCAGGCCGGTGGCATGACGTGTCCAGCCGTCCGCCCCGGCGCTCCCGGGCTCCGCCGCGTGTCCCGTGGATCCGCCGTCCCGGCCGTCCGCGACCGGGCACGCGTACAGCGACAGGGAGCGGCGGCCCGACTCGTCCGCGGCCCCGGCGGCCACCCTGATCCGCACCCCGCCGGAGGCGGGCAGGACCAGGGGGGTCTCCAGGGTGAGGTCCTCGATCCCCCCGCAGCCGGTGAAGGCGGACGTCCAGAGCGCCAGGTCCAGAAAGACGGTCGCCGGAACCACGACCGTGCCGAAGACCGCATGGTCGGCGAGCCACGGGTGGGTGCGCACCGACCACCGGGCGGTGAACACCGTCTCACCGGTGCCCGGATGGTCCACCACCGCGCCCAGCAGCGAGTGTCCGGGAGCGGCGAGCCCGGCCCCGGCCACGTCCGGGCCGCCCGGGCCGGCCGCGAAGTCCAGCCAGTACCGCTGCCGCCGGAAGGCGTACGTCGGCAGGTCCACCTGCCGTCGGGGCCCGAACAGGGCGCCCCAGTCGACGCTCCCGCCCCGGACGTGGAACCGTGCCACCGCCCCCAGCAGCGTGTCCACGGCTCCGCGGCCCCGCCGTGACACGGGCACCACCACCGCGTCCGTCACGCCCGTACCGGTGAACGTCTCCTGGAGGATGCCGGTGAGGGCGGCCCCGGGTCCCAGGTCGAGGAAGACCTCCGCTCCGGCCGCCCGGGCGCACTCCACCGCGGCGGCGAAGCGTACGGGTTCCCGGGCGTGCCGCACCCAGTGCGCGACCGAGGCGAACTCGCCGGGCGCGGCCTCACGGCCCAGCACCGTCGAGACGACCGGTATCTCCGTACGGCCCGCGGGGAGCCCGCCGACCGTCTGCGCGAACTCCTCCAGGACCGGGTCCATCAGCGATGAGTGGAAGGCATGGCCGACGTCCAGCGGCTTCACCCGGACACCCGCGGCCGTCAATTCGTCCCGGAGCGCGGCCACGTCGTCGCGACCGCCGGAGACCACCACCGATTCCGGGCCGTTGACGGCGGCGACGCCGATCCGTTCGTACCGGCCGAGCAGGGCGCTCACCGCCGCCTCGGAGGCGCGCACCGCCAGCATGGCGCCCGGTTCGGTGACCGTCTGCATGATCCGGCCGCGGGCGGCCACCAGCCGGACCGCGGCGTCCTGGTCCAGCGCGCCGGACACATGGGCCGCGGTGATCTCACCGACCGAGTGGCCGATCAGCCGGCCGGGCCGTCCGCAGTAGTGCTCCAGGAGCCGGTAGAGGGCGGTCTGGACGGCGAACAGCGCGGGCTGGGCGATATCGGTCCGCCGGCCGGCGGACCGGTCGTCCCCGGCCCCGCCGAGCAGGAAGGGCCTCAGTGAGAAGGGCAGACAAGTGTCGAAGCGCTCGCAGATCTCGTCGAGGTGCCGTGCGAAGACGGGAAACGCGTCGTACAGCTGGTGTGCCGTACTCCCCCAGCGCGTTCCCTGGCCGGAGAATACGAAGACCGTGCCGCCGGATCCGGCGGCGGCGACACCGCGCACGACTGCGGCGGACTCCGTTCCCTCGCTCAGCGCCGCCAGCCCGCTCAGCAGCTCGTCCCGGCCGCGGCCCAGGACCACCGCGCGGTGTGCGAACCGGGTCCGGCCCGACACCAGCGACCACCCGGTGTCGGCGATGTCCCGGTCCGGTACGGCGGCGAAGTCCCGCAGTTTCCCGGCCTGCTCCCGCAGGGCCGCCTCCGACCCCGCCGTCACCACCCACGGCACCAGCCCGTCCGGCATCGGCCCCGCCGTGGCGGGGTCCGGCGCGGCCTGCGGGGCCTCCTCCAGGATCAGATGCGCGTTGGTGCCGCTGGCGCCGAAGGCGGATACCCCCGCCCGCCGGGGCCGGCCCGGAGCGGCGGCCCACTTCATGGTGCCGGTGAGCAGCTCCACCGCTCCGGCCGACCAGTCCACATGGGTGGTGGGGCGGTCCACATGGAGCGTCTTCGGCATGGTCCGCCTGCGCAGGGCCATCACCGTCTTGATGATGCCGCCGACGCCCGCGGCCGCCTGGGCATGACCGATGTTCGACTTCAGCGAGCCCAGCCACAGCGGCCGCTCGGGATCCCGTCCCTGTCCGTAGACGGCGAGCAGCGCCTGGGCTTCGATCGGATCGCCGAGGGTCGTCCCGGTGCCGTGGGCCTCCACCAGGTCCACATCGGCGGCCCGCAGCCGCGCGTCGGCCAGTGCCGCCGCGATCACCCGCTGCTGGGCAGGTCCGTTCGGCGCGGTCATCCCGTTGGAGGCCCCGTCCTGGTTGACCGCCGAGCCCCGGATCACCGCCCAGATCCGGCGGCCGTGGCGCCGCGCGTCCGACAGCCGCTCCAGCACCAGCATCCCGGCGCCTTCGGCGAAGCCGGTGCCGTCGGCCGCGTCGGCGAACGCCTTGCACCGGCCGTCGGCGGCCAAGCCCCCCTGCCGCGACATCTCCCGGAAGACCTGTGACGTCGCCATCACGGTGACGCCTCCGGCCAGCGCCAGGGTGCACTCGCCCCGGCGCAGCGACTGCACCGCCTGGTGGACGGCGACCAGCGACGACGAGCAGGCGGTGTCGGTCGACACCGCCGGGCCCTCCAGGCCCAGCGCGTAGGCGACCCGTCCGGACGCGACGCTCAGCAGGGCGCCCGTCTGTCCGTAGCCGGCGATGATCTCCGGGGTGGTGTGGTGGTTCCCGTAACCGAAGTAGGCCAGACCGGCGAAGACGCCGGTGGCGCTGCCGTGCAGGGTCTCCGGGTCGATTCCGGCCCGTTCCAGGGACTCCCAGGAGGTCTCCAGCAGCAGCCGGTGCTGCGGGTCGGCCGCCAGTGCCTCGCGGGGGTGGATACGGAAGAAGTCGGCGTCGAAGTCGCCCGCGTCGTGGAGGAATCCGCCGTAGCGGGTGGTGCAGGTCCCGGGCCGGTCCGGATCGGGGTCAAACAGCGCTTCCAGGTCCCAGTGGCGGTCCGCCGGGAACTCGGACACCGCGTCCCGCCCGGCCCGGACCAGATCCCACAGCGCTTCCGGTGAGTCCGCCCCGCCCGGAAAGCGGCAGGCGGCTCCCACGATCGCGACGGGCTCGGCGGCGGCCTCGGTCAGCTCCCGGAGCCGTCTGCGTGTTTCGACGAGTTCGACCGAAGTCCGCTTGAGGTAGCCGAGCACATCGGTGCCGGTGCCCGTTTCGGTGCCGGTGCCGGTGCCGGTTTCAGTGCCGGTGTGTTCGGTCATCGCTCTCCCAGGCCGAGTTCTTCGTCCAGCAGCGCGAGCAGTTCGCCCGCCGAGGCCGTGCCGATCCGGTCGGCGATACCGTCCGGCGGTCCGTCACCGGACGGTGGCCGGACCCGTGCCTGCACTTCGCCGAGGCGCGCGGCGAGCGCGGACCGGTCCTCGTCCCCCAGACCGGCGAGCGCCTGCGGCAGCCGCGCGGCCAGCGCCTCGATCTCGTCGGCCAGGCGGCGGGCCGGGGATACGGGGGCGGCGTTGACGGCGGCGGCCAGGAACCGGGCGAGGGCACCCGGACTGGGATGGTCGAACGCGAGCGTGGCGGGCAGGGTCAGACCGGTGGCGGCCGCCAGGGTGTTCCGGAGTTCGAGGGCGGTCAGCGAATCGATCCCAAGGTCCCGGAACGGCGTACCGGGTGCGACCCGGGCGCTGTCCGGGTGGCCGAGGACGGTCGCGGTCCCGGACCGGACGGCATCGAGGAGTACGGCCTCCCCGTCGGCGGGGGTCAGGGATCTCACCCGGCGCGCGAGTGCGGTGCCGGTGGACGTCCCGTTCTCCGCTCCGCCGGATCCGGCGGAGGTCCCGTCCCCCGTACCGGTCGTGCCCGTCCCGTTTGCGGTACCGGTCGTGGCGACCCCGTTCGCCGTACCGGTCCCGTTCGTCCCGCCCGTCGTGCCCGTCCCGCGCAGGAGCGGCGACTCCGGCCGGGTGGCGAACGGCGTACCGCCCGGTGCCGGGACGCTCAGCCGGGCCGGCACCAGCACCGGCTCGGTCCGGCCCAGCGCGGCGTCGAACAGCGCCAGCCCTTCGTACGTCGTCAGCGGCCGGACTCCCTGCCGCTCCAGCCGGACGAGGTCCGTATCGCCGAGGCCGGAGCCGAGTTCGCCGCGCTCCGCCCAGTAGCCCCAGCACAGCGACAGCGCGGGCAGCCCGTCGGCCCGGCGGGCCTCCGCCAGCCCGTCGAGGAAGGCGTTGGCCGCCGCGTAGCCGGCCTGTCCCGCGGTGCCCAGCACACCGGCGACGGAGGAGTAGAGCACAAACGCGGAGAGGTCGAGGTGCCGGGTCAGTTCGTGCAGGTTCCAGGCGCCGCGCGCCTTCGGTGCCAGCACCGCGTCGACGCGGTCCGCGGACAGGGTCCCGACGACCCCGTCGTCCAGGGCGGCCGCGCAGTGGATCACCGCGCTCAGCGGGTGGCGGTCCGGGACGGCACCGGTCAGCCCGGCGACGGACCGGCGGTCCGTGATGTCGCACGCCACGGCCTCGGCCGTCGCCCCCGCCTCGGCGATCTCCGCCAGCAGCCGGGCGGCCGCCGGGGCCGCGGGCCCTCGTCGGCTCGCCAGGATCAGCCGGCGTACCCCGTGCCGCCGGACGAGGTGCCGGGCCAGTATCGCCCCGAGGCCGCTGGTGCCGCCGGTGATCAGCACGGTGCCGGAACCGAGCCCGGAAGGGGCCTCCGCCCGGCCGTGGACCGGGCCGGACGGGAGCAGCCGCGGTGTGGTCACCGTCCCGGCGCGGATCCTGAGCTGGGGTTCGCCGGTGGCGGCGGCGGCCACGACGGCGGCCTGTGACGCGGGCAGGCCGTCCGTGTCCACGAGCGTGAAACGGCCCGGGTTCTCGGTCTGGGCACTCCGTACGAATCCCCAGACGGCGGTCGCCGCGGGATCGGTCCGTCCCATCCGGTCGTCCTGGAGGGCGTTGCGCGTCACCACCACCAGCCGGGACCGGGAGAACCGTTCATCCGCGAGCCATTCCTGTGTCCGGTGCAGGACCCGGCGCAGATTGCGCGCGGCCGCGGCCGGTACATCGCCGCCGGGTCCGTCGGGTCCGTCGACGGGGGCGATGACGAGCGGGGGTACGGCCGCCCCGGAAGCGCCGAGTTCACCGAGCCCGGCGGAGGCATGCCCGGTCCCGCCAGCTGCGGCGAACGGTCCGGGATCGCCCAGTACCGCGTACCGCGGCACGGGTTCGCCGGAAGCGGGCCGCGAGGGTGTCCACGCCAGGCGGAACAGCGCGCCCCCGCGGGCGGGGTCCGGTGCCACCGGCTCGCCGGTGGTCGCCGGGCCCGGCAATCCGGTGCCGTCGGGGTGGGTTCCGTTCCCTTCGGTGGCACCCTCGCGGTCCCCGTCGGCGGACGGGCCCGCCGGACCACCGGGCGGCGGCTCCGGGCCGCTCCCGGCACCGGCACCGGCCTCGGCGCCCGTGCCGGTACCAGCGCCTGTGCCGGTGCCGGAAGCGGTGTCGGCGCCGGTGCCGGGAGCAGTGTCGGTGTCCAGCCAGTAGCGCTGCCGCTGGAAGGGATAGGTCGGCAACTCGGCCCACGGGCCGTCCCGGTCCGGGAAGACGGCCTTCCAGTCGACGGGCACGCCCGCCACAAACGCCTCCGCCGCCGACCGGTACAGCCGGTCCTGGCCGCCGTCGCCGCGGCGCAGCGAACCCACCACCACCCCGGCCGCCCCGGGAGTGGCGCCGATCATCTCCTGGATGTTGATGGTGAGCGACGGATGCGGGCCGACTTCGATGAAAGCACTGTGGCCGGTCTCCAGGAGCCGCTGTACGGCGGCTTCGAACCGGACCGGTTCCCGCATATTGCGGAACCAGTAGCCTGCGGTCAGCTCCCTGGTGTCCAGGGGGGCACCGGTCACCGTCGAGACGAAAACGGCGGACGCGGGGCCGGGGTCGACCGGACCCAGCTCGTCCAGCAGCCGCCGCTCCAGCACGTCCATCAGCGGTGAGTGCCCCGGAACTCCCGCCGGGACCGGCCGCGCGCGAATGCCCAGGGAGGCGCAGACCGCCAGCAGTTCCCCGAGCGCCGCGCTCTCGCCCGAAACCGTGGTGGAGTACGGTCCGTTGACCGCGGCGACCGCGAGCCGCGGCTCCCAGGGCCGCAGCAGTTCCCGCACCCGGTCCTCCGGCGCGACGATCCCGGCCGTGCCGCCGTCCGGCGCCGCGGTGGCCAGCAGCCGGGACCGCAGGGCCACGATCCTCGCCGCTTCGGACAGGGGCAGGGCGCCCGCGACACAGGCCGCGGCGATCTCCCCCTGGGAGTGGCCGACGACCGCGTCGGGGGTCACTCCCAGCGAGCGCCAGACCCGCGCCAGCGACACCATCACGGCGAAGAGCGCCGGCTGGACCACGTCGATGCGGTCCAGCTCCATGGCCTCCGGCCCGCCGGACAGGGTGTCGGCGACCGGCCAGTCCACCCACGGGGACAGCGCCTGCGCGCAGGCCCGCAGCTCTTCGGCGAAGACCGGGCAGGACTCCCCCAGCGCCCGGCCCATCCCGGCCCACTGTGTTCCCTGGCCCGGGAACACGAACACGGTCCCGCCGGGTGGTGCCGCGACTCCCGAGACCGCGCCACGGGGTGACGTGCCGTCGCCCGCGGCGGCGGTCAGTCCGGCGAGCAGCTCGTCCCGGCCGGTGCCGATGACCACCCGGCGGTGGCGGAACAGTGTCCGGGTCCCCACCAGTGCACGGCCCACGGCCGCGAGGGGCGGCGCCGGGTCCCCGGCCAGATGGTCCCGGAGCCGCAGGGTCTGTTCCCGGAGCGCCTCCTCCGACCGTGCCGACAGGACCAGTGGGAGCGGTCCGGCCGGGGCGGCCGCCGCTGCCGGGGCGGTCGGGCCCCCGTCCCCGTATCCGTCCTCCGGTGCCTGTTCCAGGACGACATGGGCGTTGGTGCCGCTGACCCCGAAGGAGGAGACTCCCGCGCGTCGCGGCCGCTCCTCGGCGGCGGGCCAGTCACGGGACTCGGTCAGCAGCTCCACCGCCCCGGACTCCCAGTCGACATGGGGGCTGGGGCGGTTCACATGCAGGGTCCTGGGCAGTGTCCGGTGCCGCATTGCCATGATCATCTTGAGCATTCCGCCGATACCGGCGGCCGCCTGCGTATGCCCGATGTTCGACTTCAGCGAGCCCAGCCACAGCGGTTTGCCGGGGTCCCGGCCCGGTCCGTAGACGGCCAGCAGGGCCTGGGCCTCGACGGGGTCGCCCAGCCGGGTTCCGGTGCCGTGCGCCTCGACGGCGTCCACGTCACCGGGCAGGAGTCCGGCGTCGGCCAGCGCGGCCCGGACGACCCGCTGCTGCGCCGGTTCGCTGGGCGCGGTCAGACCGTTGGACGCGCCGTCCTGGTTGACCGCCGAGCCCCGGATCACCGCCCAGATGCGGCGTCCGTGGCGCAGCGCGTCCGACAGCCGCTCCAGCACCAGCACACCCGCGCCCTCGCCCCAGCCCGTTCCGTCGGCGGCCTCCGCGAACGACTTGCACCGCCCGTCCGCCGACAGGCTCCGCTGCCGGGCGGCCTCCACGAACAGCCCCGGTGTCGGCAGTACCGAGACCCCGCCGGCCAGGGCGAGCCCGCACTCCCCCGACCGCAGGGACCGTACGGCCTGGTGGACGGCGACCAGCGAGGAGGAGCAGGCGGTGTCCACCGACACCGCGGGACCCTCCAGCCCCAGGACGTACGCCACCCGGCCGGAGGCGACGCTGGGATAGGTCCCGGCGATCGCGAAGCCCTCCAGCTCTCCGGCGTCCCCGCTGCCCATCCGGGGTCCGTAGTCCACCCCGTAGATCCCGGTGAACACACCGGTCGCCGATCCCCGCAGCGCCGCCGGGTCGATGCCCGCCCGTTCCACCGCCTCCCACGAGGTCTCCAGCATCAGCCGCTGCTGGGGGTCCATAGCCAGTGCCTCCCGCGGACTGATGCCGAAGAAGGGCGCGTCGAACTCCGCGAGCCCGGCCAGGAATCCGCCCGAGCGGGTGTACGTCCGCCCGCGGGCGCCGGGGTCGGGGGCGTAGAGCAGTGCCTCCGGCCGCCATCCGCGGTCCGCCGGAAAGGCGCCGATCGCGTCCACCTCCCCGGCGACGAGCCGCCACAGGTCTTCGGGGGACATCACGCCGCCGGGGAAGCGGCAGCCCGCGCCGACGACCGCGACGGGCTCGTGCGCGCGCTCCTCCAGTACGCGCACGCGCTCACGAAGGGCCTGCGCGTCGGCGACGGCACGTCGCAAGTAGGAGCGCAGCTTGCCGACGTCCTCCACCAGGGTCTCCTCGAACGGTTGCCGGAACGGGACAGGGGCCGGGACGAACAGGCGCTACAGGTATCCGCGGTCGATCAGCTCGTACAGTTCCTCGTCGCCCGGGTCCGCGGCGCCGCGGCCGTCCGGGTCCTCCGGTGCGCCGGGCGCCTCGCCCCGCTCCGGCGCCGCGGGCGCGAGCAGGGCGGCGACATGGGCGCCGAGCGCCTGCGGAGTCGGGTGGGAGAAGGCGACCGTGGCCGGGAGTCCGACGCCCGCCGCCGCGCGGAGCCGGTTCCGGAGCCGTACCGCCATCGCCGAGTCGAAGCCGAGGTCCCGGAAGGTCTCCGCCGACCGGGCCATGAGTTCGGCGCCGGTGACGGCGGTGCCCCGTTCGGCCAGCACCGCGGCCGCTTCGGCGCAGACGGTGCGGAGGGCCCCGTGCGGTGTGCCCGGCGGCGGTGTGCCGCTCCCGGGGGCGGCACTCACCGGGCGGGCCGGTGGCGCGGAGCCGCCGGGTGCCGTCAGCCAGTAGCCGCGGCGCTGGAACGGATAGGCCGGAAGGGCGATCCGGCGGGGGCGGGGCTCGGCGAACAGTCCCGGCCAGTCCACCGGCACACCCTGTACATACAGTTCGGCCAGGGCCGCCAGGATCCGGTCGGCGCCTCCGTCGTCCTTGTGCAGGGTGCCGACCACCGGCGGGGCGACGCCCAGCGCGTCGGCGGTCTCCTCCATGGCCGCCGTGAGCACCGGGTGCGGGCCGACTTCCACGTACACTCCGCCGCGCTCGCGCATCAGCCGGCCGGTGACCTCGGCGAACCGCACCGTCGAACGGAGGTTGTCGTACCAGTACGGGCCGGTGAGCGCCCCGGGTTCGAGCGGGCCGCCGGTGACGGTGGAGTGGAACTCCACCGCGGTCTCCGCCGGGGAGACGCCCGCGAGGTCCCGGAGCAGGCGTTCCCGCAGGGACTCGACATGACGGGAGTGGGACGCGTAGTCCACCTTCACCCGCCGTACCCGGACCCCGTCGGCCGCCGCCGCGGCAGCGAACTCGTCCAGCGCCGTGCCGTTCCCGGAGATCACCACCGACTCCGGCCCGTTGACCGCGGCCAGGGAGAGCCGTCCTGCCCACCGGGCCAGCCGGCCGACGGCCCATTCCGGGGTCGCGGCGACGGCGCTCATCCCGCCGCCCCGGCCGGTCAGCCCAGTCAAGGCCCGGCTGCGCAGGGCGACGATCCGCGCGGCGTCCTCCAGGGTGAGCGCACCGGACACGCACGCCGCGGCGATCTCGCCCTGGGAGTGCCCGACCACGGCGTCGGGGACCACGCCCAGCGCCCGCCACACCCGTGCCAGGGCCACCATCACCGAGAAGAGCACCGGCTGGACCACGTCCACCCGCTCCAGCAGCGCCGCCGGGGCGCCGCCGGTCAGCACCGCCGTCAAGGACCAGTCCACCCAGGGCGCCAGGGCCCGCTCGCAGGCGTCGATACCCGCCGCGAAGACCTCCGACTCGGCGTGGAGCCGACGGCCCATGCCCGCCCACTGGGCCCCCTGGCCGGGGAAGACGAAGACGACCGGACCGGCCGTGTCCCCGGCCACTCCGCGAATCACCCGCGCCGCGCCCTCACCCGCGGCCAGCGCCGCCAGTCCGGCCGCCGGGCGGCCGCGGCCGTCGCCCAGCAGTACCGCCCGGTGTTCGAACGACGGTCTCGTGGCCACCAGCGAGTACGCCGCATCGGCCGCCGCCGGGGGAGGGTCCGCCGCCAGGAACCCGGCCAGCCGCCGCGCCTGCTCCCGCAGGGCGGGCTCCGAACGGGCCGACAGCACCCACGGCAGGATTCCGGCGACGGCCACCGGGCCGGGGTCGGGCGGCTCCACCGGTGTCCGGGGGGCCTCTTCGAGGATCACATGCGCGTTCGTCCCGCCCATGCCGAAGGACGAGACCCCCGCCCGGCGCGGCCGGCCCCGGGTGACGGGCCAGGGCCGTACGGTACGCGGGACCTCGAAGTCCGTCTCGAAGTCCGGTACCGCGGCGGTGGGGGTACGGAAGTTCAGACTGGGCACCAGCCGGCCGTGCTCCAGGCAGAGCACGGTCTTCACCAGCCCGGTGATCCCGGCGGCCGGCTCCAGATGTCCGATGTTCGTCTTCACCGACCCGATCACCAGGGGGCGCCGCCGGCCGGTGTCCCGGCTCACCCGGCGCAGTCCGGTCAGCTCGGCCGGATCGCCGAGCCGGGTACCGGTGCCGTGCGCCTCGACGTAGTCGACGCCGTCGAAGGGAACGCCCGCGTGGCGCAGCGCGGACAGTACGGTTGCCGCCTGTGCCGCCGGGCTGGGATCCGGCATCCGGGCGGACGCGCCGCCGTTCCCCGCACTCCAGCCGCGGACGACCGCACGGATCCGGTCGCCGTCGGCCAGGGCGGCGTCGAGTGCTTTCAGCAGGACGAACGCCCCGCCCTCCCCGCGGACGAATCCGTCGGCCCGGTCGTCGAAGGCGAAGCAGCGGCCGGCGGCCGACAGGGCCCCCAGATTGGCCAGGCCGGATCCCGTTTCCGGGTCGGCGATCAGGTTCACACCGCCCGCGATCGCCGTGGTGACGGCACCGCTGCGGATCCGCTCGCAGGCCAGCGCCAGGGAGACCAGTGACGAGGACTGGCCCGAGTCCGCGCAGAAGCTCATTCCGCGGACGTCGAACAGGGCGGAGATCCTGTTCGCGATCAGCGCGCCGCTCGAACCGAGGGCGGCGTAGTGGTCGTCGCGGTCGCTGCCGGACCGGGCGCGGAGGGCGTCGTACCCGGAGGACGCGGCACCGACCAGCACATCGACCGGGCGGCCGGCCAGCGCGGCGGGGGGCAGGCGGGCGTCCTCGACGGCTTCCCACGCCAGTTCCAGTCCCAGGCGCTGCACCGGGTCCATCGCGGCGGCCTCGTCCGGTGTCACCCCGAAGAAGCCGGCGTCGAAACCGTCGACGGAGTCGAAGAACGAGCCCGTGTACAGGGCGGCGGCGTCCGGGTGGGCGGCCGGGTCCGGGGCGGCAGTCCGGTGCGGGGGAAACCGGCCGACGGTGGACCCGCCGTCGCGGAGCAGGCGCCAGAACTCTCCGGGGTCGCGTGCTCCGGGGAAACGGCACGACAGGCCGATCACCGCTACTCCGGCGGCTGCGTCGTTCATGATGCCTCCTTCCGGTTGCCCGGGCGTACTGCGACCGTGACGGGAGCGCGGCGGTTCAGCGCCAACGGGTCAGCGACCGCCGCAGCCCGGCGGGCGCACCGGCGAAGTCGTGGTGGCCGCCGTCGAGGACGTGGAGTTCGGCGGTCTCGGTGTACCGGCACCAGTCACGGAGCCGTTCGGGGCTCGTGCCCGTATCGTCCCGCCAGTGCAGTACGTCGATGGGGCACCGCACAACGGCCGGTTCCGTCCGCCGGTAGGCAGCGGCGGCGTCCCGGTCGCGGAGCAGTACGGCGAGCCCCAAGCCGGTCATGTCGGGCCGTGGCTCGATGCCCCGGCTCCGGAGGTACGACTCCACCCCGGCCCGGAGTTCGGGTTCGGTCATGGCGAGCATCGGGTCGTACGGCGTATGGTGCGGCGCCGGCTGGCCGGAGACGACGAGGCGTTCGGGGGCGGGCAGCCCGAGCCGGTCGAGCCGGACCGCGGTCTCGTACGCCGCCAGGGCGCCCGCGCAGTGTCCGAAGAGGGCGAACGGCCGGTCCAGAAAGGGCGTCAGGGCCTCGGCCAGGCCGTCGGCGAGGTTCTCGTAGGTGCCGTAGTGGGGATGGGCCAGCCGGTTCTCCCGGCCGGGGAACTGCACCGGGCAGACCTCGGTATCGCCGATGACGGCCGGCCAGGCGCTGAAGGCGGATGCCCCGCCCCCGGCGAAGGGGAAGCAGAAGAGCCGGGCGGGCGGGCCGTCGGACGGCGGACGGATGAACCACGGCGACGTGGCGGCGGTGGAGCCGGCTGTCATGACGTCCTTCGTTTCCGGGCGACGACGGGGAAGCGGGTCAGTCCGGCGATGAAGTACGAGCGGAGGTGCCGCGGTTCGCCGGCGGGTTCGATCGACTCGAACCGCTGGAGCAGTTCTTCGAAGAAGACGCGCAGGGTGAGTCTGGCCAGGGGGGCGCCGATGCAGAAATGCGGCCCGAATCCAAAGGCGATCTGGCGCTTCGCGCCGGCCCGGGTGATGTCGAACAGGTGCGGCGAGGGGAACAGTCGCTCGTCCCGGTTGGCCGATCCGATCCAGGCGACGACCGCTCCGCCGGCCGGGACCGTGCCCCCGGCGATCCGGGTGTCGTCCACCGCGTACCGCATGAAGTTGCACGCGGCGGAGGTCCAGCGCAGTCCTTCCTCGACCAGATTCGGGATCAGCGAGGGATCGGCCCGTGCCTTGTCGTACTGCTCCGGCCGTTCGGTGAGCGCCTGGACGGTACCGGAGACGGTGTGCGGGGTCGTGACGTTGGCGCCCAGCAGGATGCTGTATCCGTCGAGGGCGATCTCCTCGTCGGTCAAGGGGGCGTCTCCGGCGCGGACGGTCATGAGGTGGTCGAGCAGGCTGCCGTCCCCGTGGCCGGCCGCCCGCCGGCGTCCGACCCATGCGGTGACATAGGCGACGAGTTCATGGTGGGCGATGGCCAGCGTGGCCGCTTCGCTGCCGTGCCGGAAGTGGGGGTCGGACGGTGCGGTCACCATGGCGGTGAGCCGGACGAGTTCGTCCCAGTCCCGTTCCGGGATGCCCAGCAGCGGGCCCGTGACGATCGCGGGCAGCCGCAGTGCCTGTTCGGCCAGGTCCCAGATGCCGCCGTCGTCCGCGGGCGCAAGGAACCGGACGATCGCCTGCCGGATCCGGTCCTCCCAGCCCGCGACCGCCCGCGCGGTGAGCCGGGTGCCGACCGCCCTGCGGACCTCGGTGTGCCGCGGCGGGTCGGTGGAGGTCATGAGTCTGCCCGCCGCGACGTCGTCCTGTCCGAGGTGGGTGACCACCGTGCCGCGTTCGGAGGTGAACTCCCGGTGGTCGCCGAGTACCCGGCATACGTCGTCGTAACGCGTCACCGACCAGAACTCCCGGCCGTCCGGCAGCAGCTGGTGGTGGAGGGGGGCTTCGGCCCGCATCACGTCCCAGACCGTGTGCGGGTCGCCGGAGGTGTAGAGGTCGAGATCGAACAGGTCGACGCCGCGGAGATCGACAGCTCCGCCGGCGCCCGGTGTCAGCCGCATGCCCGGTCCCTCTCCTCCACGATCAGGCCGGCGACGCGGGCCGGGGTCTGCGCCAGGTAGAAGGCCCGTACGGACAGTTCGACGCCGTAGTCCCGGAGCACCCGGTCGATGATCCGGATCCCGATCAGCGAATTCCCGCCGAGCGCGAAGAAGTCGTCGTCCGCGCCGACTTCCCGGCCGTCGAGGAAATCGCTCCAGAGGCCGGAGATCTCCCGCACGAACGAATCCGGTACGCCCGACGGCCCCGGCGGCGGGGCCTGCGGTGCCGGTGTCCCGTCCTGCCCGTCCCGTCCATCGATCCGCGGCCCCGATTCCATTGCCAGCCTTTCCATCGTCACATCGTCACAGCAGAACGAAGAGAGGGAATGCCCTTCCGGTCGCGCCGGGGCAGAACAGTCCGACCCCTCCGGATACCGGGGGAAGCCGGAACTGCGCATCATGCCCGGACGGCGGGCCGAACTGCCCTGCCGCCGGATCTTCCGAGCATCCTGCCACAGTGTCTGTCCCGCCGACAGGACAGCGAAGAGCCGTCGGGATCTTCGCCGGATCCGCTGCCCGAAACCCCCGGGAGCCGCCGGAACCGGAGAAATCCTGTGACACCGGAGATCGCGCCCTACGGTCGCTCACTGCTTTCGTTGCCATAACTCCCGAACGGAATTACGGTGTCGGCCCGGAAGGGCGCTCAGCAGCTTACGGGCGCGTCGGGAACACATAGTGAAAGGGATTTCGTTGCTGAAGTCGCAACGGCTCGCGGTGCTGCCCGTCGGCTCGTACGATCTGGAGTCCGAACTCTCCGTGGTGGACCGGCACGAATACCAGGGCGAGTACGACGCCCTCACCTTCGGATCATGGTCGTGCCATGTGCTGGCCAACGGCAGCGGCGCCGAATCGGACATCTCCTTCCGTCCGCACAACGGGCGCCTGACCCCGACCGAACTGGGCAGAAGACTGCCGAACATCATGTCCCTGGTAACCGAGCACTTCTCGCCGGACAGGTTGCAGTGGGTGCGTATCTTCAGCCTCCGGGACGGCCTCATGGCCCCGCACGCGGACTTTCTCGAATGGGACGAGACGGGCACCAGGGTGCAGATTCCCCTGCGCACCACGGAGGAATCGCTCCACTCCGAGAACGACATCGTCTACCACCTCCGGCGCGGCGAGGTGTGGAAGATCCACACAACCGATCCGCACTCCGCACGGAACTCGGCCCGGACCGCCCGGCTCTCCCTCTGCCTGGACTTCGCCGGCGCCGAGGAGCCCGTCGGGATCCGCGGGGACGTGCCGCCCGCCGAGCCGGTCCGCATCGTCGAGCGGCCCGAAGCCACGGAGGCGGAGATCGAAGAACTGGTCGCGTCCGCCGCGGGGATGAGCACCGCGAGCATGCGCTCGGACTTCCGCCGGTTCGCCGCGTTCCACTTCGAGCGGCGCGTGCACGCCGCGGCGGCGTTCGACTGGTACGAGGAGGCGGCGTGGCGCACCGGCGACGCCGCCGTCGCCGCGAAGGCCCAGGCCTTCCGGAGGTACTGCATCGACAAACGGGCCGACGGAGAAGTCTTCGACTGGTGAGGCCCCCGATCCCAGCCGCGGCCGCGGAGCCGGCCGGCAGGCACTTGATAAGGAGCAGCATGGACGAGAGCGTTGCCGAGGGGCTGCTGCCGGTCCTCCCGGGTCTGCTGCCGGATCTCCGCGGTATGGACATCGAAGGACTGCTGACGGACTACGCGCGGATGGCGAAGGTCCTGTCGGCCGTGGACGCAGCCCGGTTCCTGGAGGAGAACTTCACATCGGCGCAGAACCTCGGAGGGCGCGAGAACCTCCTCCGGCACGCCTGTCTGTCGGCGACGGTCGAGGGCGACGTGCTGGAGTTCGGGGTCATGGGCGGGCAGACCCTGTCCATCCTCTGCGAGGAGTTCGGGGACGGCACCGTGCACGGGTTCGACTCGTTCAAGGGACTGCCCGAGGACTGGACCCATGACAGTCCGGCCGGCACTTACAGCACCCAGGGGGTGGTGCCGGCCGGCCTCCCGGCCAACGCGAAGCTGCACATCGGCGTGTTCGAGGACACCCTGCCGCGGTACCTGGCCGGTACGGACGCTCCGGTCGCCCTGCTGCACATCGACTCGGACCTCTACTCCAGCGCCCGCACTGTGCTCTTCGGACTCGCCCCACGGCTCCGGGCGGGCTCGCTGATCGTCTTCGACGAGTTCCTCAACTACCCCGGATGGCGCCGGCACGAGTACCGCGCCTTCATGGAGTTCACCGAGGCCTTCGACGTCGGCTACCGGTACTTCTCCTTCGCGTCGAGCTATCTCTCCGTCGCGGTACGGCTGGAGTCCGCACCCCGTCCGCGCTGACTCCGGGAATCACCGGCGGAAAGCCGCCGGACACGGCCGGCCGTTCCGGGCCCGGGCGCCGCACAGGCGCACCGGGCCCGTTTCCGTGCCACCCCGCTCTCCGGCGGCCCCGGGGCGGGGTGCCGTCACCCCCGGCGGGCCACCTATGGCGCCAGCCGGGTATGCGACGCCACTATCTGGCATCACCACGCATCACATGGCGCCATTCATGCCCGAAGGGACCCCTGGAGTCGCCCGAACACCACCCCAGTCCCATCATTTCTTCGCTGTTTTCGCAGCTCAGAAGCCTGATGCCAGAAGGCTGCCCCGCATGGCATCAGATGGGCTTGCGCGTAGCGCCAAAACAGTGCCACTATGGCGCTATGGACCTCACTCCGTATGTCGACAGCCTGCGACGCGAACTTGCGGTGGCCGCCGAGACCGGCGGCGAGGAAGCCCGTGAGCTGGCCGAGCGGCTCACCGCTCCCCTGGAGTCGGCCACCCGCCTGGCTCTGCTCAATGTGCTCGCCGACGCGATGGACGAGGTCGCCCGCGAACTCTCCCCCGGTTCGGTCGACGTACGGCTGCGCGGACTGGATCCCGAGTTCGTGGTGACCCCGCCGCCCGCCTACGGCGAATCCGCGGAACCGGCCGCCGCGCCCGCCGAACCCCTGCCACCGGTCCCCGCCGAAGGGGACGACGGCACCATCGCCCGCGTCAATCTGCGGCTGCCGGCCCATCTCAAAGCACGCGCCGAGGAGGCCGCGGGCCGCGAGGGCCTGTCGGTCAACGCATGGCTCGTACGGGCCGTATCCGCGTCGGTCGACGGCGGCTCGCCGCGCACCGTCCAGCGGACCCGCACCGTCGGCCGGAGCTACACGGGCTGGGTGCGCTAAACACGCGCCCGGTCCGGCACCACAGCGCACTTTCATCCACCGTCACGTCCCAGCTGCGGGGACGGCCCAGAGACCCATGAGGACGGGGCAGTCATGCCTACTTTCGCCACTCCCGAGACCATTTCGGTCACCGCCTACGTCTACGCCGGGTCCATCCGGTTCACCACCGGCGACCGCCCGGACACCGTCGTCGACGTGACCCCGCGCGACCCCAAGAAGGAACTGGACGTCCGGACCGCCGAACAGACCTCGATCACCTGCGCGAGCGGGGTCCTGGCCATCAACACCCCCAAGGCCGGCCTGCTCGGGCGCGGCGGCACCGTCGATGTCACGGTGGAACTGCCCACGGGTTCGGCCATCGACGTCACCGGCGCGGGCACGGCCGTGATCGGCGAGGGCCGGTTCGGCGAGGTCTGTGTGAACACCTCGGCCGGTGATGTCCGGCTCGACACCACCGGCCCGCTGATGCTCAAGGCACCGCACGGCTCGACCAGCGTGGACCGGGTCGAGGGCTCGGCCGAGATCACCAGCAGCACCGGCAATGTGCGTGTCGGTCACATCGACGGCCCGGCCGAGCTGAAGAACGCCCATGGCGCCACGACCGTCGGTACCGTCACCGGCGATCTGCGCCTGAACGGCACCAACGGCGGCATCGATATCGCCCGTGCCGACGGGTCCGTCACCGGCACCACGACCAACGGCGTCATCCGGCTCGCCGACATCGCCCACGGCGAGGTGCAGCTGGAAACGTCCAACGGCTCCATCGAGATCGGCATCCGCACCGGCACCGCGGCCTGGCTCGACGTCAAGACCACCCATGGCCAGGTGCGGAACACGCTCGACGCGGCCGATGCCCCGGAGCAGGCCGACCGGACCGTGAGGGTCCGCGCCCGGACCAACTGGGGCAACATCGATATCCGCCGCGCGAAGGCCTGAGCTCACCCGCTCCGCCGCAGCCCCTCTCCCATCGTCCCCTCCCCCGGTCATTCCGGTCTTCATACAGGAGGACCCATGCCTTCCTCTGTCATGCCCACATCCAGTTTGGACGGCTCCCGGGCGTCCGTCGCCATCTCAGCGACGGGCCTGCGGAAGTCGTTCGGCGACAAGACCGTCCTCGACGGTATCGACCTGCGGATTCCCACCGGCTCCGTCTTCGCCCTGCTCGGGCCGAACGGCGCCGGCAAGACCACCGCCGTGAAAATCCTCTCCACCCTGATCACCGCCGACGCCGGACAGGCCCGGGTGGCCGGCCACGATCTCAACGGGGAAGCGCAGGCCGTCCGGGCCGCGATCGGTGTCACCGGACAGTTCTCCGCGGTCGACGGGCTGATCACCGGCGAGGAGAACATGCTCCTCATGGCCGACCTCCACCATCTCCCCAAGGCCGAGGGCCGGGAGGTCACCGCCCGGCTGCTGGAGCGCTTCGACCTCACCGAGGCCGCCGGAAAGCCCGCCTCCACCTACTCCGGAGGGATGAAGCGACGGCTCGACATCGCCATGACCCTGGTGGGCAACCCGAGGATCATCTATCTCGACGAGCCGACCACCGGCCTCGATCCACGGTCCCGCCACACCATGTGGAAGATCATCCGTGAGCTGGTCGCCGACGGTGTCACCGTCTTCCTCACCACTCAGTACCTGGAGGAGGCCGACGAGCTCGCCGACCGCATCGCCGTACTCCACGACGGGAAGATCGCCGCCGAGGGCACCGCCGACGAACTCAAGCGCCTGGTGCCCGGCGGGCACGTCCGCCTCCGCTTCAACAGCCCCGCCGGTTACCGCAACGCCGCCGCCACCCTGGCCGAGGCATCCCGCGACGACGAGGCGCTCGCCCTCCAGATCCCCAGCGGGGGCAGCCAGCGCGAACTGCGCTCCATCCTCGACTGGCTGGACGCGGCCGGCATCGAGGCCGACGAGCTCACCGTCCACACCCCCGACCTGGACGACGTCTTCTTCGCCCTGACGGGCGGCTCCGACATCCCCGCCCAGTCCAAGGAGACTGCCCGATGAGCGCCCTCTCCCTCGCCGTGCGCGACTCCTCCACCATGCTGCGCCGCAATCTGCTGCACGCCCGGCGCTATCCGTCGCTCACCCTGAACCTGCTGCTCACACCGATCATGCTGCTGCTGATGTTCGTCTACATCTTCGGCAACACCATGAGCGCGGGTATCACCGGCGGCGGCCCGGACCGCTCCGAGTACGTGGCCTATCTGGTGCCCGGGCTGCTGCTGATGACCATCGGCAGTACGACGATCGGCACCGCGGTCTCCGTCGCCACCGATATGTCCGAAGGCATCATCGCCCGTTTCCGCACGATGGCCATCCACCGGGGCTCCGTCCTCATCGGGCACGTCATCGGCAGCGTGCTCCAGTCGATCATCAGCGTGGCCCTCGTCGGTGCCGTCGGCGTGGCGATCGGCTTCCGCTCCTCCGGCGCCACCGTCCTGGAGTGGGTCCTGGCCTTCGCACTGCTGGCGCTGTTCTCGCTGGCGCTCACCTGGATCGCCGTGGGCATGGGGCTGGTCAGCCCGAACGCCGAGGCCGCCAGCAACAACGCGATGCCGCTGATCTTCCTGCCGCTGATCTCCAGCACCTTCGTCCCGATCGACGCGATGCCCGGCTGGTTCCAGCCGGTCGCCGAGTACCAGCCCTTCACCCCCGCCATCGAGACGCTCCGCGGACTGCTCCTCGGTTCCGAGATCGGGCACAACGGCTGGCTGGCGGTGGCCTGGTGCCTCGCCCTGACCGTCCTCGGCTACTTCTGGTCCAAGTCCTCGTTCAACCGGGACCCGAAGTAAACAGCGTCCGGCCGGGCCTCCCCCGCCCGGCCGGACCCGTCCCGAACGGGCGGCACGCCCCGGCGGAAGCCGGGGTGTGCCGCCCGTTCGGCGTCTCCCGCGCCGGGCCGTGCACCGCCCGGCCGCCCCGGGCTCCCGAAAACCGGCCGCCGGAAATCTCCGGGCAGCACGGAATCAGCCCGGTATACCAGTTGTCCTGTCAGCGGGACAGAGCGGATCGAACGATTCGGGAACTGCGCCACCGATATCGATCCCCTATCCGCCCGCCCGAGCCCGCCCAACTTTCCTTTCAGCGGACCGAAAAGACCGTGCACCGCATCCGACCCGTTCCCATTTGCCGGAGCCCCGTCCACGATTGACACGCTCCCGCACGGCGGGCAGAGTATTGAACTGCCGAGAAACTGCGGACAGTCCCCTCCAGGCCCGGGACCGAATTGCAGGAGCCGGCAGGAAGTTGATGACAACGGCTCCCCGAAAGCGTTCCGCACGGCACGCACCTGGCATACCTCAGAAGGAGCCGACGCATGAATACATTTGGCGATGGCGTTCTGGAGAGAGCTGCGGCGGAATACGCCGAACAGGGGTTCTCCATTATCCGAGACGTCTTGCCACCGGATCTCGTGGACGAGACACGAGCCCACGTCGACTGGCTCACCCGCAAGTACCCGGAGCTGCGCCCGGAACACTTCCACCACCCTCTGATCCGCAACGACGCCTTCTGGTCGCGTCTGGTCTCGGACACCCGGCTGGTGGATATCGCGGAGTTCTTCCTCGGCCCCGATGTGGCCTGCTTCACCGCCCATTACATCTGCAAGCCCCCTTACGACGGGCAGCCCGTCCTGTGGCACCAGGACGGCGCCTACTGGTCGCTGAGTCCGATGGAAGCGCTCACGGTCTGGCTCGCGGTCGACGAGAGCACCACTCGCAACGGCTGTCTGCGGATGATTCCCGGCAGCCATGAACTCCCCCTGCACAAGCCCGCGGTCCGGACGGACCGGCCCAATATGCTCTTCTCCGCCTCGGACGAGGACCTGGTGCGGGAGTGGGTGGAGAAACGCGGAATCGTGGACATCGAACTCCGGCCGGGGGATGTTTCGATCCACCATCCCCGCCTGCTGCACTGCTCGGAGCCGAACACCTCCGCCGGCCGCCGGTGCGGGCTCGACATCGGCTACATCGCCACCACCACGCGGATCCACAGCGAGGGGATCTACCTCGACCCGCTGCTGGTCCGCGGTGCCGACGGCGGCGGTGTCAACGACTACCGCCCGTTCCCCGTCTACCGGGACGGCGAGACCATTCCCTTCGCCGGACACGACGGGTGGAACGACCGGGCCGCGGCCCTCAACGAGGCACTGCCGGAGCGTTCCCGCGCGCTCCCGGCGGAGAGCCCGATCGAGACCACCCGGCATATGATCGACCGGCTGCGGGCCGGCACGGTGAAACGCTGACCCCGGCCGGCCGGAAGGTCCCGCGGGTGCCCCCGGACGCGACGCGTCCGGGGGCACCCGCGTCACCCCGCGTCGCGGAAATCGGGGCGGATCCTCACAGCCGTACGGGGAACGACGAGTACAGCCGCGCGCCACCGGGAATGATCTCGCGGTACTTCAGATCCTCCCGCCGGACCGCGAGTTCGAGCGTCCGGTTCCGGAGGAACAGATGGTCCACGGCGACCTCGCCCTCCAGTTCGGCGAGCGAGGCACCGATGCAGCGGTGCGGGCCCGCGCCGAAGGCGAGATGCCCTCCCCCGCGTTTGAGCACCCTTTCCACATTGCACCGCTCGGGCTCGGAGAAGACCCGGGGGTCGTAGTTGACCGCCTGCAGCGAACCCGTCACGGCGTCACCCCTGCGGATCCGCACACCGGCCAGCTCCATGTCCTCGACCGCGTACCGCGGTCCCGCGCTCGGAATGGGGTTCGCGATCCGCATCAGCTCGTCGAGGGCGTGCGGCAGCGCGTCCGGCCTGGCCCGCAGCAGTTCCAGCTGGGCCGGGTTCTCCAGGAGCGTCAGGACCGCGTTCGGGATGAAATGGGCCGTCGAGTGGTACCCGCCGTTCACCAGAACGCCCACCATCGAGATGATTTCGTCCTCGCTCAGCCGGTCGCCGTCCTCGTCGACGGTGTGGACCAGGGTGGAGATCATGTCGTCGGCCGGCTCGGCCCGGCGCCGTGCGATCAGCTTCTTGGTGTAGGCGAACAGGCCCGCGGCGCTGGTGGCGAAGTCGGCATCGATATTGGCGTATTCGTCCATCCACTGGCGGACCTGCGGCTGGTCGGCCTCGTCGATGCCGACCAGTTCGCAGATGACCGCCCCGGTGAGTGGTGTGGCGTACTCCTGGAGGAGGTCGCCGGACCCCTTCGCGGCAAGGCCGGCGAGCAGCCGGGCGGAGATCTCCTCGATGCCCGGGCGCAGCGCTTTGATCCGCCGGACCGTGAAGGCGGGTGCCACCAGGCGCCGGAGCCGGGAGTGGTCCCCGCCGTCCTGGAGCATCAGATTGGACGTGAAGTAGCGCAGCAGCTCCTCCGGCACATCGAGCGCCGTGAGGGCCTGGTCGGCGATGCTGGGACCGTCGTGCCCCGGGACATTGGCGGCGTTCGTCACCAGGCGCGGATCGCTCCACGCCTCCTTGAACTCCTCGCTCCGGGTGATCAGCCAGACCCGGGGGCCGCCGGGAAAGCCGATGCGCACCAGGGGTGCCGTCTCCCTCAGCCGGGCGAAGGCCCCGACGGGATCGTCCTCGAATTCCGGGTTCAGCAGGCTTGTGATCGGCTCATCCATGGTGGTCGTCTCCTTGACGTGCGTATCCGGCGCCGCAGACGGACTCGGCCTCGATCAGGTCCAGCACCTCCCGGCCGCGGTCGACCAGATACATGTGGTCGCCGGGGAGTTCGGCGTAGCGGAACTCCCCCCGGGTGGCGGTCCGCCACTCCTGTGCGCGTTCCGCGCTGACCAGTCCGTCGGAGCCGCCTCTGACCGAGCAGATCGGTACCGACACCGGTTCGCCGGTGCTCGGAACGTAGTTCTCGTGCATCTCGCAGTCGGCCTGGAGCACCGGGAGGATGAGTTCCCGCATCTCCGGGTGGTCCAGGGCCTCGTGCCGGAATCCGGCGAACTCCTCCACCCTGGCGAGGAACTCCTCGTCGGGCAGTCCCGTCGCCCTTCGCTCCCGCTGGGTCCAGGGGCCCGGCGACCCGCTCACCACCAGCCGTTCCACGGGTATCCCGCGGCCGGTCAGCAGATGCACCAGCTCATAGGCGAGGACCGCGCCCAGACTGTGCCCGAACAGCACCGTCCGGGTCCCCTCGCCCAGCTCGGCGGCGACGGCGTCGGCCGACTTCGCGGCCGCCTCGACGGCGTTGCGGTACGGGGGCTCCAGGATCCGCCGCTCGCGGCCGGGCAGCTCGACGGTGACCAGACGCCACCGGCCGGCGGCGAGGGCCCGCCACGGGTGGAAGAAGGAGGGGCCCGCTCCCGCGAAGGGAACGCACACCAGGGCGGTGGGCTCCCCGCCGGCCGGGCCGTTCACCGCGCCAGCCTGCGGGCGATCACCTTCATGATCTGGCCCGCGGGTTTGGGCATGTGCAGATCGTGGTGGGTGGCGTCGACGTCGTACTCCTCGATCGCGCCGAGGACGTGCGGCCGCCAGTGGGGGGCCCACGAGCCCTGGTCGTCCTTGTCCAGCCGGGCGTTGAAGTAGAGCATGTCGCCGCGGTAGACGGGCGAGTCGAACTCCTCCATTTTCGCCAGGTTGTTGGCGCCCACCTCGGACATGGTCTCCAGGAAGCGGTCCATGTTGGCGGTGTTCATGAACTGGCCGAAGACGTCCTCGACCTCCTTCCGGTAGACCGCGGGCACCGTGCCGGACAGGTCGCGGAATCCACTGGCCGACTTGGAGTCGAGGACGGCCAGCAGGCCGACGTCGTGTCCGCGCCGGTCCAGCGCGTCGGCGACGGCGTGCGCGAGCGGTCCGCCGTAGGACCAGCCCACCAGGTGGTAGGGCCCCTCCGGCTGGATCTCCAGGATCCGGGCGAGATAGTCCTCGACCATCTCCGGTACGGAGCCCGCCACCGCGTCCCGGCCGCCGGAGCCGCGGGACTGGAGGGCGTAGGCCGGCCGGTCCGGAACATAGGGCGCGAAGGTGAAGAAGGCCCAGCCGAGGCCGCCGCCGCCGTGGAAGAACCAGACCGGCGGTTTACCGGTACCCGGGTCCCTGTGCAGCGGCAGGACGACGGCGAACGAGTCCAGGTGGTCGTCGGGGATGCCGCCCATCAGCACCAGGGACCCCAGCTCGGCGACCGTGGGGTACCGGACGATGGTCCGTACGGGCATGTCGACGCCGAACTGCTTGCGGATCCGGGCGCTGAGCCGGGTGGCGAGCAGCGAATGGCCGCCGAGGACGAAGAAGTCGTCGTCGATGCCGACGGTCTCGACGCCCAGCAGCTCGCTGAAGAGGGCGCAGAGCTTCTCCTCGTGGGAGTTGCGGGGTGCCCCGGTGCTGGTGGTGGTCGTGGACTCCGGCGGAAGTGCCCGGCGGTCCAGTTTGCCGGCCGTGGTCAGCGGGAGCGCGGGAAGCGGCACCACCGCGGCCGGGACCATGTAGTCGGGCAGCCGCTCCCGGAGGTAGCGGGGCAGTTCGAGCGTCAGCGGGCCGATCGACTTGGCGAGGGCGGGCGCGTTGGTGCGGGCCCGTCCGGCCGCGTCACCGGGGAGGAATCCGCCGAGGACCGACGGCGGGGTGTCCGGGCCGCCGTTCAGCAGCACCGCGTCGAAGCCCTGGACGGTCTCGCCCGACCAGGTGAGCACCGCCTCCCGGCCCTGCCGCCGGGCCCACGCGGCCAGCTCCGCCGGATCGAGGGGCTCGCCGGACGGCGCCGGTCCGTTCAGCACGCCCGCCCCGGTCGCCGCGGCGGCCTCGGCGGCCAGCCGGGCGTTGGGTATCCCGGTCACCCGTACCGCTCCGGCGGTCCGCTCCGTGTATGCGCCCAGCGCGGTCAGGTCCCGGACGTCCCGTCCCCAGGCCACCGCCGGGGTTCCGGTCAGGTCCGGCAGCCCGGCCGGGTCCTTGTGGAGGACGACCTCGTAGCGGTGCCGGGTCAGTTCGTTCCGCGCGGTGCCCGCCTTCAGCCGGATATCGCATCCGGCGGAGTGCCGGGCGGCCCATTCGGCGAACCATTCCGGGGCGACCAGCAGTTCCCGTTCGCCGAGCACCGCCTGGTCGACCATGGCCCGGAGCTCCTCGGGCGCGGCGTGCGGCCGGGCCTCGCGCTGTACGGCGGTCAGCAGCAGCCGGAGGGTCGTCGCGTTGCGTACGTCCCCGACGATCACGCGGCCGCCCGGGGCGAGGAGCCGCATGGCCTTGCTCAGCACGTCGTCGAGGTACGCGGCGCTCGGGAAGTACTGGACGACCGCGTTGAGTACGACGGTGTCGAATCCGCCCTCGGGCAGCCCCGAGACATCGTCCGCCGCCCGGACCAGCAGCCGGACGCGCCCGCCGTGGCCGGCCTCCTCGGCCTGCGCGCGGACGCGGTCCAGCACGGTCGCCGAGATGTCGGTGCCCCAGTACTCCTCGACCTCGTCCGCGATCCGGGACAGCAGCAGACCGGCACCGGCGCCGATCTCCAGCACCCGGCGGGGCGCGAAGCGGAGGATGCCGGCGACCGCGGCGTCCCGCCACTCCCGCATCTCCTCGCGGGGGATCGGCTCGCCGTCGTACGCCGAGCTCCACAGATGGAAGTCCTCGCCCCAGGGCTCACCGGCGGACGCGGTGTAGGTGTCGTCGTGGACCTGGCGCCACTCCTCCACCTGGACTGCGGGGTCGGCCTCCGCGGCGTCCGGGTCGGGGACCGCGTAGGCCACCAGGCGCTGGTCGCCCTTCTGGTTCTCCCGGACCACGACGACCGCCTGTGCCACGGCGGGATGTGCGGTCAGCTCCTGCTCGATCTCGCCGAGCTCGATCCGGAGCCCGCGGATCTTCACCTGGAAGTCGGTGCGTCCGATGAACTCGACCTGGCCGTCCTTGCTCCACCGCACCACGTCCCCGGTGCGGTACATCCGGCCGCCCGGGGTGCCGAACGGGCAGGCCACGAACCGGTCGGCGGTGAGGGCGGTCTGCCCGAAGTATCCGCGCGCCAGACAGACGCCGGCCAGATAGAGCTCGCCGGTGACCCCGGGTGCGACCGGGCGCAGTGCCGCGTCCAGCACGTACACCTGGGTGTTCCAGATCGGCCTGCCGATCGGGACCCGGTCCGCGCCCGGCACATGCTGCCAGCCGGTGACCTCGACGGTCGCTTCGGTGGGGCCGTAGAGGTTGTTCGCGGAGCAGCCGGGCAGCAGTTCGGTGAACCGGTTCGCCAGTGCGGCCGGGAACGGTTCGGCCGCGACCTCGATCCACCGCAGACTGGTGCAGCCCGCGGCCGCGGGTTCGGCGACGAAGGCCTCCAGCAGCGAGGGGACGAAGTCCGCGCAGGTCACCTGTTCCCGCTGGATGAGTTCGGCCAGATACGCGGGATCCTTGCGGCCGTCCGGCCGGGCGACGACCACCACGGCGCCGCGCTGGAGCGGGGCGAACAGCTCCGGGACGGATGCGTCGAAGCTCGCCGAGGTGCTCAGCAGGATCCGGTCCTCGCCGGTGACGTCGAAGTGCGCCAGG
Organism: Streptomyces sp. NPDC003691; assembly: GCF_053981115.1. Classification (NCBI taxonomy): domain Bacteria; kingdom Bacillati; phylum Actinomycetota; class Actinomycetes; order Kitasatosporales; family Streptomycetaceae; genus Streptomyces; species Streptomyces sp. NPDC003691. The sequence continues at coordinate 26,737 of NZ_JBSFNQ010000051.1, forward strand.
CCCCAGGCGATCCGGTTCATGATCGACCGGTGTGCGACCTGGACGCCCTTCGGACCGCCGGTGGAACCCGAGGTGTACATCACATAGGCGGCGTTGTCGGGTGTCAGGTCCCGGGCCGGATCGGTGTCCGGGTAGCCGGACACCTCGGGCAGGTCCTCCTCCAGCACCAGCAGCGGCCGGGCGCTGTCGAGGAACTGCCGGACCCGCTCCCCCGGCAGTTCGGTGTCCAGCGGGAGGTAGGCGGCACCGGCTTTGACCACCGCGTAGACGGCGACCATCAGGTCCACGGACCGGGGTACGCGGACAGCGACGATCCGCTCGGGGCCCGCGCCCCGCTCCAGCAGCCAGTGCGCCAGCCGGTTGGCGCGCCGGTTGAACTCGCCGTAGGTGAGGGTCTCGTGTTCGCCGATCACGGCGGTACGGGACGGATCGCGCGCCACCTGGGCCTCGAAGGCGTCCGGCAGGGTTCCCCCGGGCACCGGCCGTGCCGTGTCGTTCAGCCCTTCCACGACCCACTGCCGTTCCTCCGCCGACAGGGCCTCGACCGTGCTGAGGGGTGACTGCGGGGCGGCGGCGAGCTGTTCCAGGACGCGTGCGAACCGGGCGGCGACGGCCTCGACCGTGTCCCGGTCGAAGAGCTGGGTTGCGTACATGATGTCGCCGACCAGTGCCCCGGACTCGTCCGTGGTCATGCTGAAGAACAGGTCGAACATGGCGGCCGAGACCAGATGCTGTTCGAACTCGACGCTCAGGCCCGGCAGCACGAAGTCCTGTTTTGCGAAGTTCTGCCAGGCGAACGCCGTCTGGAAGAGCGGCTGGTAGGCCGCGGACCGCTCCGGGTTGATCAGCTCGACCAGCATCTCGAACGGGATGTCCTGGTGCTCGTAGGCCGCCAGGGCCTTGTCCCGGACCCGGGCGAGCAGGCCGGTGAACGCCGGGTCGCCGGACAGGTCGACCCGCAGGACCTGGGTGTTGACGAAGACCCCGACCAGATCGGCCAGCGCCTCGTCGGTCCGCCCGGCGATCGGGTTGCCGATGGTCACATCGTCCCCGGCGCCGAGTTTGTGCAGCAGTACCGCGATCGCGGCCTGGAGCACCATCGACATGGTCATGCCCTGGGCGTCGGCCAGCCGCTGGAGCGCGGCCGCGGTCTCCGGGCCGGCCGTGAAGGCGACGGTGCCGCCGTCCAGGCTCCGCTCGGGGGGCCGGGGGCGGTCCAGCGGCAGGTTCAGGGGCTGCGGGACCCCGGCCAGTTCCGTACGCCAGTACGCGGCCTGGGCCGCGGCCAGGCTCTCCGGGTCCGACGGGTCGCCGAGCAGTTCGCGCTGCCAGAGCGTGTAGTCCTTGTACTGCACGGGCAGCGGGCGGTAGTCGGGGCGCCGGCCCGCCAGGCGCGCGGTGTAGGCGGTGGTGAGGTCGCGCGCCAGCACCCCGCCCGAGACCCCGTCCGACGCGATGTGGTGGATCAGCAGGACCAGCAGGTGTTCCTGCGGTCCGAGCCGGAACAGCGTGGCCCGCAGCGGGATCTCGGCCGCCAGGTCGAAGTGGTGCGCGATGACGCCGTCGACGGCGGCGGTCAGCTCGTCGGCCGTCACCTCGGCCACCGGCACTTCCAGCGGCACCTCGGCCGTCGGCAGGATCCGCTGACGGGGCTCGTCCTCGTCGTCGGTGAGGTAGACCGTGCGCAGGATCTCGTGGCGGTCGACCACATCGCGGATCGCGGCGACGAGGGCCGTCCCGTCCAGCGGCCCCGTCAGCCGGAACGTCGGGGAGATGTTGTAGGTCTCCGCTCCGCCCTCCAGCTGGTACGTAACCCACATACGGCGTTGTGCGTAAGACAGCGGAATCACTGGATTCACTCCTCTACGAGCATCTTGCGCAGACTGGGGCGGAGCGGGACGGCGGACTCCTCCGACCAGGCGGCGAGCGCGGCCGGTGTCGGCAGGTCGAAGACCTTGCGGATGGGTATCTCGATGCCCAGTTCGGCGCGGGCGCGGGTGATCAGCCGGGTGGCGAGCAGGGAGTGCCCGCCGAGGGCGAAGAACCCGTCGTCGACGCCGACCCGGCCGATGCCCAGGACCTCGGCGAACAGCCGGGCCAGCGCCTCCTCGCGGGCGGTCCGGGGCGCCCGGAAGGGGGTGGCGGGGGTGAGGTCGGGTACCGGCAGGGCCTTCCGGTCGAGCTTGCCGTTGGGCGACAGCGGCAGCCGGCCGAGCGGTACGCAGACGGCGGGGATCATGTAGTCGGGCAGCAGCTCCGCCAGATGGGCGCGCAGCACGTCCTGGTCCGGGGCGGTGGCGCCGGGCAGGGGAACGACATAGGCGGCCAGATAGGGGGTCTCGCCGGCCTGCCGGGTCACGACGGCGGCCCGGGCGATCCCGGGGTGGGCCGTCAGGGCGGCTTCGACCTCACCGGGTTCGACCCGGTAGCCACGAATCTTCACCTGGGTGTCGATACGTCCCAGATGGTGCAGTTCGCCGTCGGGGGCGAGGCTCGCCAGATCGCCGGTGCGGTACATCCGGGAGCCGGCCGGTCCGTAGGGGTCGGGGACGAAACGCTCCGCGGTCAGGGCCGCCCGGCCCTGGTAGCCGCGGCCCGCCCCGGCCAGATACAACTCGCCGGGCGTGCCCGCGGGCAGCAGGGTCAGGTCCGGACCGAGGATGTAGGCGTGGACTCCGGGGAACGGCCGGCCGATGGGCACACCGGAGGTGTACGGCCGGTGGGGGTGCAGCAGATGGGCGGTGGCGTAGAACGTCTCGCTGGGGCCGTAGCTGTTGATCACCCGGGCCGCGGGCCAGCGGGTGCGCACCCGTTCCGCCAGGGCCGGGGTCAGTACTTCGCCGGAGATGTTGAGTGCGGTGGGCCGGACCCGGTCGCCGAGCTGGTCCACCAGTTCGGCGAGGGCCGACGGCACCGAGCAGATCACGTCGATGTCCCAGCGGTCGCGTTCGGTCAGCTCCAGCACATCGCGGACGATCTCGGCGCTGCCGCCGGTGGTGAGTGCGGCGAACAGCTCGAAGGTGGCGACGTCGAAGCCGAACGAGGCGGCGAGCAGCACCCGGCGGCCGGATTCCGCCCCGGCGTATCCGACGAGGGCGTCCACGGCGTTGACCACCGTGGTGTGGGTGACGCCCACTCCTTTGGGGACGCCGGTGGAGCCCGATGTGTAGACGACGTACGCGAGGTGGCCGGGTCGGACCGCGGGCCGGGCCGCGGCCGCCGCCGGGGGCCGCCGCGGCGGGGCGGCCGGGGCGGGTGCTCCGGACGCGTCGAGCACCAGGACGGGGATGCCGGTGCCGGGTATCAGGTCGAGGGTGCCGGCGTCGGCCAGGATCAGGCCGGGGCGCGCGCCGGGGAGGATGTGCGGGAGGCGGGTCCGGGCGAATGCGGGGTCGACGGGCAGATAGGCGCCGCCGGCCTTGAGGACGGCCAGCAGGGCCACGGCCGAGGCGGCGGTCCGCGGCAGTACGGTGGCGACCACGGACTCCGGGCCGGTGCCGTACCGGATCAGTTCGGCCGCGAGCCGTTCCGCGCGGGCGTCCAGTTCGGCGTAGCTGAGGGTGGTGTCCCCGGCGATGACGGCGGGCGCGCCGGGGGTCCGCGCGGTCTGCGCGGCGACGCGGGCGGTGATGGTGGTGTCCGCGGTGGGGACGGCCGGGTCGCCGGACCGCGCCAGCAGTTCTCCCCGTTCGCCGGGTTCGAGGACGTCGAGGCGGGCCACCGTCAGTTCCGGGTCGGCGGCGAGTTGCCGCAGGACCCGCAGGAGGCGGGCGCCGACGGCCTCGGCCGCGGTGCGGTCGAAGATCTCCGGGGTGTACTGGAGGACGAATTCCGGGTGCGGGTCGGCGGCCGCCGCCAGGCAGAGGGGGTAGTGGTTGCCCGCGGTCGGGCGGAAGCCGGTGAAGGTGATGCCGTCCGCGGCCTCACCGGCGGCGCGGAGGCCGTCGCGGTCGACGGGGTACGACTCGAAGACCACCAGGGTGTCGAAGAGGGGTTGCAGTCCGGTGGCCCGCTGGATGTCGGCGAGCCCGTGGTGGTAGTGCTCGGCGAGGGCTGCCTGCCTGTTCTGGAGCCGGGTGAGGACGTCGGCGACGGTGTCGCCGGGGGCGCAGGTCACCCGTACGGGGACGGTGTTGATGAACATCCCGACCATCGACTCGACATCCGCCACCGCGGGCGGCCGCCCGGAGACGGTGGCGCCGAACACCACGTCGTGGCGGCCGGTGAGGCGGCCGAGCAGCAGTGCCCAGGCGCCCTGGACCAGGGTGTTGAAGGTGATGCCGAGACCGGCGGCGCGGCGCCGGAGTCCTTCGGCCTCACCGGGGGTGAGGGCGAGGTCCACCTGGTCGCGGCTTGCGGCGTCGGTGCCCTCGGAGCCGGGGGCCAGCAGGGTCGGTGTCCCGATGCCGTCGAGTTCGTCCGCCCACACCTGTGCGGAGGCCTCGTGGTCCCGTTCGGCGAGCCAGTGGAGGAACTCCCCGTAGGAGCGGGTGGCGGGCAGTTCCGCCGGGTCTCCGCCGGAGGCGTAGAGCAGCAGCAGGTCCCTCATCAGCATGGGCGTGGACCAGCCGTCGAACAGGGTGTGATGGGCGGTCATCACCAGCTCGGGGCGGCCGGGTTCGGGCACCACGAGGGCCATCCGGAAGAGCGGCGGGGCGTCCGCTTCGAAGTGGGCGGCCCGGTCCCGGGCGAGGAACCGTTCGTACGCCGCGGTCCGCTCCGGTTCCCCGGCCGCGGTCAGGTCGAGGTACTGCCAGGGCAGGGTGACCGCTGCCGGGATCACCTGCACCACATCCCCGTCCGCCCGGCCGGCGAAGGCGGCGCGCAGGCTGGGGTAGCGGTCGAGCAGCGCCTGTCCGGCGCGGCGCATCCGCTCCGGATCGACGTCACGGGAGAGCTGGAAGGCCAGTTGGACGTGGTACGGGTCGTACGACGACCCGCCGGCGAGCATCGTGTGGAAGAGGATCCCGGACTGGGCCGGGGTGACGGGCCATATCTCGGCGAGCCTGCCGAACCGGGCCTCCCAGCCGTCGATCTCCTCCTGGTCCGTGGCGACCAGGGGGGCGTCGGCCGGGGTCAGTCCCCCGGCGCCGGGGGCGGCGGCGTGCTCCGCCAGGGCGGTCAGCGCCCGGACCCACACATCGGCCAGCTCGGTGACCTCGTCCCGGGTGAGCACTCCGGTGGGGAAGGCGAAGTAGGCGGTCAGTTCGTCGCCGCCGGGTCCGGCCGTGGCCACGGCGCTGATCTCCAGTGCCGAGGGCGCGGGGAGGTCCGGGTCGGGCGCGGCGATCGGATCGGGGTGGGTGGGGTCGGGGGCCCAGCCCAGGCCGCGCAGGTCCGCCGGGATGTCCGCGCCGGAGGATCTGCCGAGGTAGTTGAAGCCGATCTGGGGTTCCGGACGGGCGGCCAGTACGGCCGCGGTGCCGGGGTTGAGACGGCGCAGGAGGCCGTAGCCCATACCGTGGTCCGGTACCGACCGGAGTTGCTCCTTGACGGTCTTGACCGCCTTTCCGGCGGACGGGCCGCCGGCGAAGGCGTCCGCCAGGTCGAGACCGGCGAGGTCGAGGCGTACCGGGAACATCGAGGTGAACCAGCCGACCGTGCCGGAGAGGTCCGCGCCGGGCACCAGGTGCTCGTGCCGGCCGTGTCCTTCCAGCCGGACGAGGGTCGCGGTCCCGGGCACTCCCCGGGCCCGGCGCCGGTGGGCCAGTGCCAGCGCCAGCCCGGCCAGGAGTCCGTCGTCGGCACTTCCCCGGAAGACCGCGGGCACCGTGTCCAGAAGTACCTTGGTGACCTCGGGGGGCACCACGACCCGCACCGTGTCGACGGTGGCGGCGACATCCACCGCCGGGTCGGTGCGGCGGGTCCCGAGGGCCGGTTCCTCCCCGGCCAGGACGGACTCCCAGACGGCCAGCTCCGCCACCCGCTCCGGGGCGGCCGCCTCCTCGGCCAGGGCGTGCATCCACCGCCGCAGGGAGGTGCCGGTCCCCGCCGCGGCGGGGGCCGCCGGGGGCGCGCCGTCGCGGACCCGCCGCCAGGCGGCGATCAGATCCGGGACCAGGATGCGCCATGACACACCGTCGACGGCGAGATGGTGGAGCACGATCAGCAGCCGCCCGGGGCCGGTGCCGGAGGTGAACCGGACGAACTGCGCCAGCACGCCCGCGTCCGGGTCCAGCCGCCCGGCGGCGGCGTCCAGTTCCGGTTGTACCGCCTCGGCCGTGTAGGGGACTTCGTGCAGCAGGGGGCCGGCGGCGACGGAGCCCGGCGGCTCGGTGCGGAGGCCCGGCCCGGCCCGGTCGAGGCGGGCGCGCAGCACGTCGTGGCGGTCCAGCACCGTCTGCAGGGTGGCGATCAGGCCGGTCCGGTCGATGTCCCCGGGCAGGGTGAGCATCGCCGACATGCAGAACCGGCCGATACCGCCGCCCGCCGCCAGGACGTGTGCCGCCGTCGGGGGCAGCGGGGCCCATCCGGTGCCGCCGCCGGGCAGCTCCGCGAGGAGCGGAGCCGGCCGGTCCGCGCGGGCCCCGGCCAGCTCCGCGAGCCGGGCGACGGTCCGGTGTTCGAAGATCTCCCGGGTGGTGACCACGACACCGCGGGCCTTGGCCCGGGCCACGACCTGGATGGACCGGATACTGTCCCCGCCGGCCGCGAAGAAGTCGTCGTCCGTGCCGACCGGACGCCGGTCGAGGACATCGGCGTACACCTCGGCCAGTACCCGTTCCGCCGCGGTGCGCGGTGCCCGGTAGCCGGCGTCGGTGAACTCCGGTTCGGGCAGTGCGGCCCGGTCCAGTTTCCCGGTCGTGGTCCGCGGCAGCCGGTCCAGCGCCATCAGCACGGCGGGCACCATGTAGTCCGGCATCCGTTCGGCGACGAACCGCCGCAGCTCCGCGACCGGGACGGCGGGACGGCCGCCCGTGCCGCCCGTGCCGCCCGTGCCGTCGGCGGCAGCGGCGGTGGCAGTGCCTTCGGGGGGTGCCACATAGCCGACGAGGCGGGTGATGCCCGCCCGGTCCTTGCGGGCGGTGACCACGGCCTGGCCGACCGCGGGATGCCGGGCGAGGACGATCTCGATTTCGGTGGGCTCGACACGGATGCCGTTCACCTTGACCTGGGTGTCGGACCGGCCCTCGTACCTCAGCAGGCCGTCCCGGTCCAGCCGGGCCAGGTCTCCGGTGCGGTACATCCGCTCGCCCGGGGGTCCGAAGGGGCAGGCGACGAAGCGTTCCGCGGTGGCTCCGCCGCTCCGGTGGTAGCCGCGGGCGAGCCGGCCGGCCACGTACAGCTCCCCGGTCACGCCGGCCGGGACGGGGGTCAGCTCGGGTCCGAGGACATAGGTGCGCATATTGGGGAACGGCCTGCCGATGGGGATGACACCGGATCCGGCCGACTGCCGCGGGACGGGGCAGGAGGTGACGTAGAAGCTCTCGGTCTGTCCGTAGGCGTGGACGACACGGACGCCGGGGAGGGCCCGGTGCACCTGCCGGACCACATCGGCGGTGAGCGGGTCGCCGCCGAGGATCGCGGTGCGCAGCCGGAGGCCGGGGGCGTCCGGCTCCCCGTTGAGCACGGGGGCGATGAGCGCGCTGAACACCGCGGGCACGGCGCAGACGGTGGTCCCCGACCAGCCGTCGCGTTCGCCGAGTTCGAGCGCGTCGCGCACGATCTCGACGCTCGCCCCGGCGGTGAGTGCGGTGAAGATCTCGAATACGGAGACGTCGAAGCCGACCGAGGTGGCGGCGAGCATCCGGGCCCCCGGTTCGAGCTGTGCCGTCCGCCGTGCGTGCCATACGCCGTTCACCACGGTGGCATGGGTCATGACGACGCCCTTCGGCGTGCCCGTGGAGCCGGAGGTGTACATCACATAGGCGGGGTTGTCCGGCCGGGGTGGCCGGACCGGCGGACCGGCGGCGGCCCGGGGGGAGCCGAGGCCGAGTTCGCCGGGGCGGAGCACCGGCGGCAGACGGTCCGGCAGTGCCGCGGCCGTTTCACGGTCGGTCAGCAGGAGCGCCGGTTCGGCGGCGTCGAGCAGGAGGCCGGTCCGCGCGGCGGGTTGTCCGGGGTCGAGCGGCAGATAGGCGCCGCCCGACTTGAGGACGCCGAGCTGGGCGACGATCAGCTCGGCCGACCGCGGCAGGGCCACGGCCACCACCGACTCCGGCCCGATCCCGCGGTCGCGCAGGATCGCGGCGAGCCGGTCCGCCCGGGTGTCCAGTTCCCGGTACGTCAGCTCGGTGGTCCCGGCGACCACCGCGACGGCGTCCGGGGTGCGCAGCGCCCGGGCGGTGACGAGCTCCGGCAGGGTCTCCCGGGGGGCGGGGGCCGCGGTGTCGTTCAGTGCGGCCAGCCGGTGCCGTTCGTCCCCGGTGAGCACGTCGACCCCGCCGAGCGGTACCCCGGGGTCGGCGACCACCTGGCGGAGCACCCGTACATAGCGGTCCGCGAAGGCGGCGGCGGTGTCGTGGTCGAACAGCTCGGTGGCGTACTCCAGCCGTCCGAAGGCGCGTCCGGACGCCGCGTCCGGGATGATGTTGAAGAAGAGGTCGAACTTCGCCGTGGCGGTGCCGGTCGCCACGGGGGTGACGCGCAGGCCGGGGATCTCGATGCCCGACCAGACGAACTGCCAGGCCAGCATGGTCTGGAACAGCGGGGAGTACGAGGTGGAGCGCTCCGGGTTGAGCAGTCCCACCAGCCGCTCGAACGGCACGTCCTGGTTGTCGTACGCGGCCAGGGCCTTCTTCCGTACCTGGTCGAGCAGCTCGCCGAACGAGGGGTTCCCCTCCAGTCCGACCCGGAGCACCCAGGTATTGGCGAAGAACCCGATGAGATCGTCGAGCTGCTCGTCGGCGCGGCCTTCGATCGGGCTGCCGATCGTCAGGTCCCGGCCGGCGCCGAGGTGGTGCATCAGTACCGCGAGCGCGGCCTGGGCGACCATCGGTGCGGTGGCGCCGCGGTCCACGGCCAGCTTCTGCAGGCCGGACAGCAGCTCGGGTTCCAGCTCGAAGGAGACGTCGCCGCCCCGGTGGCCGACCGCGGTCGGCCGGGGCCGGTCCAGGGGCAGCTGTACCGGCTGCGGGGCCCCGGCCAGCTCCTCGCGCCAGTAGGCCAGCTGGGTCGCGGCGATGCTCTCCGGGTCTTCTTCGTCGCCGAGCAGTTGCCGCTGCCAGAGGGTGTAGTCCTTGTACTGGACCGGCAGGGGCTCCCAGTCCGGTGCCTCCCCCTGTCCGCGGGCCGTGTAGGCGGACACCAGGTCCCGCAGGAACGGCGCCATCGACGCGCCGTCCGCGGCGATGTGGTGGAAGACGAACACCAGAGTGTGCTCCCGGGGGGCGATCCGCAGCAGGGCCGTCCGGAAGGGGAGTTCCGTGTCGAGGGCGAAGCCCTCGCAGGCGATCCCGTGGGTCAGGGCGTCCACCGTGTCGGGGGCCGCTTCGACCAGCCGGACCGGGCAGGCGGCCTCGTCCGGCGGCAGGATCCGCTGTTCCGGAACCCCGTCGGCGTTCTCCGCGATCAGGGTGCGCAGGCTCTCGTGCCGGGCCGTGACGTCCCGTACCGCCGCGGTCAGGGCCCCGGTGTCCAGGTCTCCCTCCAGGCGGAGCACGAAGGGGATGTTGTAGGTGGGGGACGGGCCCTCCAGGCGGTAGAGGAACCACAGCCGGGTCTGGGCGAAGGACAGCGGGATCATCGACGCTTCTCCTCAACGGTCATCTGACGCAGCTGCGGGCGCTTCGACGTGCCCGGTTCCCGGAGGCGGACCGCCAGCTGGGCGACGGTCGGATTGCCGAACACCGTCGTGACCTTGACGTCGACGCCGAGTTCGTTGCGGATGCGCCCGACCAGCCGGGTGGCCAGCAGCGAATGCCCGCCGTTGCCGAAGAAGTCGGCGTCGATGCCGACCTCGTCGACGTCGAGCAGCTCCGCGAAGAGCCGGCAGAGAACTTCCTCCCGCGGGTTGCGCGGTCCGCGGCCGGACGCGGTCCCGGTGCGGCCGGGTGCGGGGAGCGCGGCCCGGTCGAGCTTTCCGCTGGCGGTCGTCGGGAACGCGGCCAGCGGCACGATCGCCGACGGCACCATGTACTCCGGCAGCAGCGTCCGGGCCAGTTCCGCCACGGCGCCGGTGTCCAGCTCCGCGGGGTCCGGCCGGCCGGCCGGTACGACGTACCCGACCAGCCTCGGGTCACCCGTGCCGTCCTGCCGCACCACGGCGACCGCGCCGCCGACCGCGGGGTGCGCGGTCAGCGCGGCCTCGACCTCGGCGGGCTCGATCCGGAAGCCGCGGATCTTCACCTGGAAGTCGGCTCGTCCCAGGTACTCGATCCGGCCGTGCCGGTCCCACCGCACCAGGTCTCCGGTGCGGTACATCCGTCCGCCGGGCGGACCGTAGGGGCAGGCGACGAACCGGCCCGCGGTCGTCCCCGGGCGGCCGAGGTAGCCCCGGGCGAGCCCGGCACCGGCCAGGTACAGCTCGCCGACGGCACCGGGTACCACCGGGCGCAGCGCGGTGTCGAGGACATAGACCCGGGTGTTCCAGATCGGGGTGCCGATGGGCACCCGCTCCGACCCGGGCACATGCCGCCACCCGGTGACTTCGACGGACGCCTCGGTGGGCCCGTAGAGGTTGTACACACCGCAGTCCGGCAGGAGGGCCGCGGCCCGGTCCGCCAGGGCGGCCGGGAACGCCTCGCCCGCGACCTCGATCCAGCGCAGTGTGGTGCACCCGGCCGCGCCGGGCTCGGCGACGAACGCCTCCAGCAGTGAGGGGACGAAGTCCGCGCCGGTCACCCCTTCGCGCCGGATCAGCCCGGCGAGATAGGCCGGGTCCCGCCGCCCGTCCTCGCGGGCGACGACGACGGCCGCGCCGACCTGGAGGGGGGCGAACAGCTCCGGTACCGATACGTCGAAACCGGCCGAGGTGCTCAGCAGCACCCGGTCCCGTTCGGTGACGCCGAAGTGGGCCAGGCCCCAGGCGATCCGGTTCATGACCGACCGGTGTGCCACCTGCACCCCCTTGGGTCCGCCGGTGGAACCGGAGGTGTAGATCACATAGGCCGCGTTCTCCTCCGACAGGGTGCGTTCGGGGTCGTGGTCCGGGTAGCCGGAGACGTCCGGCAGGACCTCGTCCAGGGTCAGCAGGGGCCGCGCCCCGTCCAGCAGCTGCCGGACCCGCTCGGCGGGCAGTCCGGTGTCGACGGGCAGATAGGCGGCGCCTGCCTTGACCACCGCGTAGACGGCGACCATCAGCTCGACGGAGCGGGGAATCCGCACCGCGACGATCCGTTCGGCTCCCGCGCCCCGCTCCAGCAGCCAGTGCGCCAGCCGGTTGGCCCGCCGGTTGAACTCCCCGTACCGCAGCGTCTGCTGCCCGGAGATCACCGCGACCCGGTCCGGGTCGCGCCGTACCTGTGCCTCGAACGCCGCGGGCAGGGTGGCCGCGGCCACCGGGTGCGCGGTGTCGTTCAGGTCCCGCAGCAGCCACTGCCGTTCGGCGGGGGACAGCACCTCGACCGCGCCCACCGGCAGCCGGGGGTCCGCGGCGATCTGCTCCAGCACCCGGACCAGCCGGCCGGCGAGCAGCTCCGCCGACGCGCGGTCGTAGACATGGTTCTGGTAGTCGAGGGAGAGCCGCAGATAGGGGTCGGAGGAGTTGAGGGTGAGCGGGTAGTGGGATCCGGCGAACGGCCGGATGGCGTCGATGGTGAACCCGGCGGAGGTGTTGGCCTCGACCAGGCCTTCGCGGTCGATGGGATAGGACTGGAACACCACGATGGTGTCGAACAGGACGGGCAGCCCGGTGGCGCGCTGGATGTCGGCCAGCCCGTGGTGGTTGTGGTCGAGCAGGGCGGTCTGCCGCCGTTGCAGGGCGGTGACGGTGTCGGCGACCGGTTCGCCGGGCCGGCAGGGCACCCGGACGGGGAGGGTGTTGATGAAGAGGCCGACCATTTCGTCCGAGCCGGGCAGCTCCGCCGGGCGGCCGTTGACGGCCGCGCCGAACACCACGTCCTGCCGTCCGGTGAGCTTCGACAGCAGGATCGCCCAGGCGCCCTGCAGAAGCGTGTTCAGGGTGACCCCCAGCTCCGCCGCGCGGCGGGCGAGTTCACGTCCCCGGTCGACGGAGAGCGGTACCTCCACCCGTCCGACGGCGGACGCCGTCTCCCCGGGCCGGGCGTCCGGGGCCACCAGGGTCGGCCGGTCGAGCCCGGCGAGTTCGGCGGCCCACCGGTCGGCCGAGGCCGCCCGGTCCCGGCCGGCCAGCCAGGCCAGATAGGAGCCGTAGTTCCGGACCGGGGGCAGCTCGTCCGTACCGGCGTAGAGCCGGACCAGATCCGTGATCACCGTCGGTGAGGACCAGCCGTCGAAGAGGGCGTGGTGCGCCGTGATGACGAGTTTCGCCCGGCCGGCCCCGCAGCTGAGCAGGGCCAGGCGCATCAGCGGCGGCCGGGTGGGATCGAGCTGTTCGGCGCGGTCCTCGGCGAGGCAGGCGTCCAGGGCGGCGCGCTGTCCGGCTTCGTCGTGGCCGGTCAGGTCGAGGTGCCGCCAGGGCATGGTCACCCGTTCCGGCACGACCTGCACCGGATCGCCTGCCGCGCCGGTGAGGAAGACCGAGCGCAGATTGGGGTGGCGGTCGAGGAGTGCCCGGCCCGCCGCCCTCATCCGTGCCGGGTCGACCGGGCCGGACAGGTGGAGCACGAACTGCATGTGGTAGACGTCGAAGGCGCCGTCCGCGAGGGCGGCCTCGAAGAGGATGCCCGACTGTCCGGGGGACTGCGGCCAGATCTCGGTCAGCGGGCCGTAGCGCTGTTCCCACTCCTCGATCTCGTCCTGCCGGGGCCGGACCAGCGGCGCGTCGGAGGGGGTGAGGCCGCCGGTCCCGGGGCGGGCGGCATGGACGGCCATCCCGTCCAGCAGTTCGGCCCAGAGTCCGGCCAGTGCGGTGACCCGGTCATGGCTCAGTGCCCCGGTGGGGAACATGAACGCCGCTTTCAGCCGGGGGCCTTCGGGGGTGTCCACGGCGACCGCGCTGACCTCCAGCAGGGAGAGCGCGGGCAGGTCCGGATCGGGGGCGGGGACCGGTTCGGCGGACCAGGCGGCGGGTCCCCACCCGTCGCCGCGCAGCTGCCCCGGCACATCGGCACCGGCCAGGCGGCCCAGGTAGTTGAAGCCGATCTGCGGTGCCGGATACCCGGCCAGGCCGGGCGCGGTCCCCGGGTTGAGATGGCGCAGCAGTCCGTAGCCGATGCCCTGGTCGGGGATCGCGCGGAGCTGCTCCTTCACCAGTTTGACGGCCTTCGCCGCGGCGGGGCCGCCGGCCAGCACGTCCGTCGGGTCCACTCCCCGGACATCCAGCCGGGCGGGGTACATGGAGGTGAACCATCCGACGGTACGGGACAGGTCGGCCCCGGGTATCAGGCCGTCCTCGCGTCCGTGCCCCTCCAGCCGGACCAGGACCGGGCGGCCGGCTCCCGACCACCGGTTCACCGCCAGGGCGAGCGCGGCGAGCAGTACGTCACCGGCGGTGCCGCGGAAGGCCGCGGGCAGTGCGGTCAGCACGGCTTCGGTGGTCTCGGCGGGCAACTGGACCCGGACGGTGTCGGCGGTGGACATCACGTCCACGGCCGGGTCGAGGGCCCGGGTCCCCAGTGGGGGGTCCGGGGTTGCCGCGACGTCCTGCCAGTAGGGCAGCTCGGCTTCGCGCTCCGGGGTGAGCGCCTCGGCGCGCAGGGCCGCCGCCCAGCGGCGGGCGGACGTTCCGGGCGCCGGGAGCCGGGGAGTCCGGCCGGCCCTGGCCTGCTGCCAGGCCGTGGCGAGGTCCGCCATGAGGATGCGCCAGGAGACTCCGTCGACGACGAGGTGGTGCAGGACGACGAGGAGCCTGCCGGGCTGCGGCGCCTCGGGGGCGAACCAGACGAAGTCCGCCATGGTCCCGGCCGCCGGGTCGAGCCGGCCGGCCGCCGCGTCCGCCGCCGCCCCCGCCGCGCCGGGAAAGGGCGGTTCGTCCCACCGGCCGTGGCAGGGGATCCGGCGGATCAGGTCCCGCGCTCTCACCGTGCCCGGCTCCCGTACCACCAGGTGGGGTTCGTCGCCGTGGACCAGCCGCGCGCGCAGCAGGTCGTGCCGGTCGAGCACGGCGTCCAGGGTCGCGGTCAGCCCGCTCTCGTCGATGCCCGGGGGCAGTTCCAGGGTCAGCGCCATGGCGAAGCGGCCGGTTCCGCCGCCGTTCCCGAAGATCTGCCGGGCCACCGGGGGCAGCGGCAGCGGGCCGGTCCCGCCCCCCTCGTCCTCGGCGAGCACGGGAGTCTGTTCGCGGTGGGCGGCGACCACTTCGGCGAGCCGGGCCGCGGTACGGCTCTCGAAGATCTCCCGGGTGGTGAGTGCCAAGCCCCGGGACCGGGCCCGCGCCACCACCTGGATGGACCGCAGACTGTCCCCGCCGACCGCGAAGAAGTCGTCGTCGGCGCCGATCCGGTCCACCCCGAGGACATCGGCGTAGGCCGAGGTGATGATCGCTTCGGTCTCGGTGCGCGGCGCCCGGTAGACCCCGCCGCCGAACTCGGGTTCGGGCAGCGCCCGGCGGTCCAGTTTGCCGGTCGGCCCGAGCGGCAGCCGGCCGAGGACCACGAAGGCCGACGGAACCATGTAGTCGGGCAGCCGGGCGGCGGCGAACTTCCGCAGTTCGGCGGCGGAGGCACCGGACTGCACGTCCACATCGCCGATTCCGCCGGCCCCGTCGTCCCCGACGGCTCCCTCGCCGGTGTGGACGACGTACGCCACGAGCCGCCGCCCGCCGGAGGGGATCTCCCGGCCGGCGACGACCACCTCGCTGATCCCCGGATGTGCCGCGAGAACGGCTTCGACCTCGGCCGTTTCGATACGGAAGCCGCGCACCTTCACCTGGCCGTCGTCGCGGCCGACGCATTCGAGCTGCCCCCGGGCGTTCCACCGGGCGAGATCTCCGGTCCGGTACATCCGCCGCCCCGCGGGCCCGAAGGGGTCCGCCACATAGCGCTCCGCCGTCGCGGCCGGCCGGCCGTGGTAGCCGCGGCCCAGGCAGAGCCCCGCCACATACAGCTCGCCGACCACGCCCTGCGGCACCGGGGCGAGTCCCGGGCCCAGTACATAGGCGCGCATATTGCCGAGCGGGGTGCCGATCGGGGCGACCGCCGCGTCGTCCGGCCACTCCTCGTCCGCCGCGAGGGCGAAGGCGGTGGCGTAGAAGCTCTCGCTCTGCCCGTAGCCGTTGACCACCCGTACGCCGGGCAGGGCCTCGCGTACCTGCCGGACCAGCGCGGCCGGGAGGACATCGCCCGCGAAGACGACGGTACGGACGCCGGGGACCTTCAGCCGGTGGCCGGCCAGCTCCCCGAGGACCGCGGGGACCCCGCTGATCACCTGGCCGTCCCAGGAACCCCGCTCGGCGACGGTCAGCGCGTTCGGCACCACCTCGGCCGTACCGCCGGTGGAGAGGGCGGTCAGCAGTTCGAAGACCGAGACGTCGAAGTTCACCGAGGTGCCGGCGAGCATCCGCCAGCCCGGCGGGGTGTCGAACAGGCGCGCCAGTTCGCGTACTCCGTTGACGACACCGCGATGGGTGATCGCCGCTCCCTTGGGCTCGCCGGTGGAGCCGGAGGTGTACATCACATAGGCCAGGTTCTCCGGGTGCAGCGGGGCCCTGCGGTCCGGGTCGCCCGGCGCCCCCCTGCCCGGTGGCTGTTCCCCGAGCCGGGTGAGGTCGACGACGGTGGTGTCGCCCGCCGGCAGTTCCCGCCGGGTCGCGGAGTCCGTGACCGTGAAACGCGGGCGGGCCCCGGACAGTACGCGCTCCGCGCGTCCGCCGAGGTACCGCGGGTCCACCGGCAGATATCCGGCCCCCGACTTGAGAATGCCGATCAGGCCCGCCACCAGTTCCTCGGTACGGGGCAGCGCCAGCGCCACGAGGTCGTCCGGTCCGGCGCCGAGGCGGATCAGCTCCCGGGCGACGGTGTTCGCCCGGTCGTCGAGTTCCCGGTAGGTCAGGGTCCGGCCGTCGCACCGGACGGCCGGCGCGTCCGGGGTCCGGGCGGCCTGGTTCTCGAACAGCTCCGGGACGGTCTCCCCGGGCACCGGCCCGGCGGTGTCGTTGAACCGGTGGAGCAGCAGGTCCCGTTCGCCGGTGCCGAGTACGTCGAGGGTGCCGATCCGGCGGTCCGGATCGGCCACCAGCCGGCCCAGCACCCGGACGAACCGGCTCGCGAGGTTCTCGGCCGTCTCCCGGTCGAACAGGTCCGTGGCGTACTCGACATAGCCACCGGCGCCGCCGGAGCCGTCCGGGACCATATTGAAGAACAGGTCGAACTTGGCCGTGCCGGTCTTCAGCTCCTCGGCCTCGACGCCGAGGCCGGCCAGTTCCGGACTCCCCAGCGGCTCCTGCCAGGCGAGCATCACCTGGAAGAACGGGTGGCAGGCGGTGGACCGGTCCGGGTTCAGCCGCTCCACCAGCCGTTCGAAGGGGATGTCCTGGTTGTCGTACGCGGCCAGGGCCCGGTCCCGGACCCGCCGGAGCAGCTCGCGGAAGGGCGGGTTCCCCGAGAGGTCGACGCGGAGTACCCAGGTGTTGGCGAAGAAGCCGACGAGATCGCGCAGGGCCTCGTCGGTACGCCCCGCGATGGGCGCCCCGAGGGGGATGTCGTCACCGCTCCCGAGGTGGTGCAGCAGCACCGCCAGCGCCGAGTGCATGATCATCGAGACGGTGGTGTCGTGGTCCGCCGCCGTCTTCTCCACGGCCCGGAGCAGACCGGGTTCGAGCGACAGGCCGACCAGTCCGCCGCGATGGCTCGCCGTCCGGGGGCGCGGCCGGTCCACCGGCAGGGCCAGCGGCTGCGCCAGGTCCGCCAGGGCCTCCTGCCAGTAGGCCAGTTGCCGGGCCGCCGGGCTCTCCGGGTCCGCCTCGTCGCCGAGGACGTCCTGCTGCCACAGGGTGTAGTCCGCGTACTGCACCGGGAGCGGCTCCCATCCGGGGGCCTCGCCGGCCCCGCGGGCCGCGTATGCGGTGGCGAGATCGCGGAGCAGGACGCCGAGGGACTCGCCGTCCATGGCGATGTGGTGCACCACCAGGACCAGGGTGTGGTCGTGCGGGCCGCAGCGCAGCAGTCCGGCGCGCAGGGGGATGTCCGCGGCCAGGTCGAAGGGGTCGGTGGCGGCCCGGTCCAGTGCCGCGGCCCGCTCCTCCGGGGCGAGGTCGGCCACCGGCAGCCGGGCCGGGTTCCGGCCGGCCGGCAGCACCCGCTGGTGCGGGACGCCCCCGCCGTCCTCGACGATCACCGTCCGGAGGCATTCGTGCCGGTCGACGATGTCGCGGAGCGCCGATTCCATGGCACCGACGTCGAGTTCACCGGTGAGCCGCAGGGCGAACGCCGCGTTGTAGGTGGGCGACGGGCCTTCGAACCGGTCCACGAACCAGAGCCGGCGCTGCGCGAACGACAAGGGGATCATTCTCTGTCTCCAAATCGGCGGAACCACCGGGGAGCGATCCGCGCCTCAGCTCCGGTCGAGGACTGCCAACAGCTCGTCGTTGTAGAAGTCGTCGAGGGTGCAGGCGCCGGACAGCGTCGAGAAGTAGCGGTCGATCAGCTCCTGGTGGCCGGCCAGACTGCGCAGCATGTCCGTCTGCCCCTCGGGCTTCAGTTCGGCCGTGTTCAGCGCGCCCTGGTAGAAGTTGAGGAAGACGCCGGTCAGTTCGTTCTCGTACCGCTTCAGGGCCGCCCCGAGCGCGGCTTCGTCGTGCAGTCCGTCGCCGATGTGCCCGGTCAGCGACTCGGCCTGCATAAAGGCGTCGGTGATACCGCGGGCGGTGATGGAGTCCTTGTGGTGCACCGCGTCGCCGACGAGCACCCAGCCGGGGCCGGAGGCCCTGCGGAAGTAGTTCTCCTGGTGTCCGGTGCCGTACAGCTGCTCGACCCGGCTGCCCGCCGCCATCCGCTCGTACAGTTCGGGGGTCGTCGTGCGGACGGCTTCCAGCAGAGCCGGGCCGGCCGCGGTGCGCACCCCGTCGAACTCGCTCTGCGGGAAGTACGCCATGATCAGCTTGAGGTCGTCGTTGGTGGGGATGACCCCGATCCAGCGTCCGGGCCGCTCGTACAGCTCGAAGTGGCCGGGGACGCCTGCCCAGTAGCTGTAGTAGGTGCAGGTCAGCCGGGGGTGTTCCACGACCTTCGGTGCCCCCGTCAGGCGGGCCACCAGTGAGCGCATGCCGTCCGCGCCGACGACCAGCCGGGCCCGTTCCGCCGTCTCGGTGCCGCCGGGCGTCGTGTACCGCACCCCGGTCACCCGGCCGTCCTCGAAGAGCAGGCCGGAGACCGTGCAGGAGTCCCTGAACTCCACTCCGGACGCCACCGCGCCGGCCGCCAGGACGGGGTCCAGCACATACCGCCTCGGCGCGTAGGTGGTCCGGTGCCCGTCGACCGGCAGGGAGAAGCCGTCCAGCCGGACGCCGGGGGCCTCGAAGCTCTGGTGGTTGATCGGCGTGCAGCCCGCGGCGACGAGTTCACCGAGCAGCCCCCAGCGGTCGAGGAGCGCGACACCGGGTTGGTGGATGTAGTGCGAGGACAGCGTGTCCTGCGGGAACCGCGCCTTCTCCAGCAGCAGGACGCGATACCCCTGCCGGGCGAGGAGCATGGCCGTCGGCGAACCCGCGCAACGAGCACCTATGACAACGACGTCGTACATGGCCCTCTCTTACTACTGGGGTACCGCACCCATGGATTCGATATAGGCGGAGATCGACGCCACCGTCGGGTTGAGAAACATCCGGTCGATCGGGACTTCGATGCCCAACTCCTCGACATAACTTCTCTGGATTCTCGCCATGATCACGGACTGGCCGCCCAGGGCAAAGAAATCCGCATCGACCGGAATATCGTCCAGATCGAGTTCCCGGCACCAGATGGCGCACACTCGCTCGGCAATCATCACAGCCCTCCCGTCCGCAATCAAGGCCCCTCGGCTAGAGGCTTCTCCCGCGACCCGCATACCGCTTTCTGAATTCCTCGGACAGTGCCGCGCGGTCCGCCTTTCCATGCGGACTCAGCGGAATTCGCTCAATGGTGAGGAACCTGGCCGGAACCATGTTCCGCGGCAGGGTCTCCAGCAGGCGGGCCCGCAGCTCGTGCTCGGCGGACCCGTCCCCCGAGGGCACGATGAACGCGATCAGCTCGGCCTCGCCGGCCTCGGTCCGGCCCGCCACCACGGCGGCCTGCCCGACGCCGGGCAGTCTGCCCAGGCTGCGCTCGATGTCGGCGGGGTCGATGCGCATACCGCGCACCTTCACCTGGGCGTCCATCCGGCCGGCCACCACGAGATCGCCGTCCCCGGTGACCCGGCCGCGGTCCCCCGTGCGGTACAGCCGCCGCGGCTCGCCGCCGACGGACACCGTCGTGAACCGGGCCGACTCCGGACCGGTGCCGCCCAGATAGCCCGCACCAACGCCGAGCCCGGAGATGCAGACCTCCCCGTACTCCCCCGCCGCCACACCCCGCATCCGCTCGTCGACGATATGGATCCCGGTGTTGTGGGCCGGCCGGCCCACCGGCGGGATGTCGTGCCGGCCGGGGCGGTAACCGGCGAGGTCGTACGAGGACGCGACGTCCGTGCACTCGGCCACGCCGTACTGATGCAGCAGGGTGCAGCGGTTCCCGGGGCGGCGCGCCCATCGTTCGATCCGCTCGATGTGCAGCGGCTCCCCGCCGAACAGCACGTAGTCGAGCCGGGCGAGGGCATCACCGCCGCACGCGGTCTCCCACTCGACCAGCAGATAGAGCGTGCTGGATGCGCAGTTCACCGTGCGGATGCCGTGGCTCGCCAGCATCCGGTACGCGAGGGCGGGGTCGAAGTTGCGGCTCGGCAGCAGGTACTGGGTGGCACCGCAGAACAGCGGCATCATCAGGCTGCGCTGGGAGAGGTCGAAGCCGAACGCGCTGACGACCAGATTGTCCGACCCGGCATGCAGCCGGTATTCGAGCGTCAGCCAGTTCAGCAGGTTGAACCAGCCCTCGTGCCGTACCGCGGTGACCTTCGGCGTTCCGGTCGACCCGGAGGTGAAGACCGCGTAGCAGATGTCGTCGCCGGAGACCGGGACGGCGGGTGCGGCCGCCGGGAGACCGGCGAGCGTGTCCGGGAGCCGCTCGGCGTCCACGACCTCCGTGTCCACCGGTCCGATCAGTTCCGCCGTGGCCGGTGAGGCCACGACCAGCGCGAGGCCGGGGACCTGTGCCGCCAGCAGCCGGAGTCTGGCCGCCGGATAGGCGGGGTCGAGCGGCACATAGGCCGCGCCCGCCTTCAGTGTGCCGAGCACCGCGACCAGCAGGTCCACCGAGTAGTCCAGGCAGACACCGACCTTCGCGCCCCGGCCGTGGCCGCGCGCGACGAGGAAGTGCGCAAACCGGTTGGCCCGCGCGTCCAGCTCCGCGTAGGTCACCCGCTGCCCCGCACAGACGACGGCGACGGCATCGGGGGTGGCCCGCGCATGCGCCTCGAACCGCCGGTGGACGACGGGCGTCGAGGGCAGGGCGACCCGCTTTCCCTGGAGGATCATCAAACGGCTCCGATGTGACGGGGGGTCCGATTCGCCCGGCCGCCGGGGGCGGGGCCGGGGCCGGGCGGACACGGTCTACGCCGGGTGTTCACCGGCCGTGGCGAGGACCAGGGCCGCCCACTCGCCGACGGGCAGGCCGTGCGAAGCGGCGATCTTCGCGTAGTGGTCCAGATGGGCGGCCGGCAGCTCGATGGTCAGCGCGGTGGTTCCGGGCGGGCCGCCGCCGTCCTTGCCGCTGCCGCCGGCCTCGCTGCCGGCCTCGCTGTTGCCGCTGCCGCCTTCGCCGTTGCCGCCGCCCGGGAGGATCCGGGCCGGGAGGCACTGGGCGGCCAGGCCCTCACGCAGGGCCCGGCGGAGTTCGTTGCGCGACCATTTCCGCTGCTCGGCCCGGCGCAGCCAGTAGTCCTGCTCGGGCGGCGAGAGCCGGGTCACCTCCGCGTGGTGGGCGAAGCTCAGGCCGTCCCGCCGGCGATGGTGCTCGAACCTCCTGGCCACCCACGCGTAGTTGCGCAGGGTCTGGTAGTCGAGTCCGGTCCGCTCGATCGCCTCCCGGTAGCGCCGCAGCCCGTACGCGGCCTCTCCGAAGATCAGCCAGTCGGCCAGCCACCATGCCGAGGAGTTCGTGAGTTCGCGCAGGCCGGTCCCGATGCGCTCCCAGGACCGCTGGGACAGGTCCTGCGGGAAGAGCATCCCCGACTTCTCCGTTCTCGCCCGGTTCCCGGCGAACGACGGTACGGCGCGGCGCGGTACGGCTCCGGAGCCGGTATCCGCCGCCCCGGACCGGTGGTTGTTCGCGGTCCCCACAGAAGCTCCCTCACGACCGTCGTCCCCTGCCCGGAGTGTGCGTGCGGCGACCGGCCCCGGCGCGCGGCGGCCGGCCCGGCCCGGCTCAGTCCGCCGCCATGGCCTCCCGCAGGCTCTTCGGGCGCAGATCGGTCCAGTTCTTCTCCACGTACTCCAGGCATTCGGCCCGGGACGCCTCGCCGAAGACGGTGTGCCAGCCGTCGGGCACCGGGGCGAACACCGGCCACAGGGAGTGCTGTTCCTCGCCGTTGACAACGACGTGGAAGCGGCCGTTCTCGTCATCGAAAGGGTTGGTGCTCACTGCCACCGTCCTCGGGGTTCGGGGGAAGGGTCACGGAAACACGGAAGCCACAGAAACACGGAAGACGCAGAAGACGCGGCGAAGGCGAAGCGGGATGCGTCCGCGAGCGGAAAACGCGGACGCCGGGCGGTTCACCGAACCGGTGCCGGCCCGAACGGTGCTGTCCCGTCGACAGGACACTCGGTACGCGGCGCTCCGGAACGCCGGTGCCACGGTAGGCGACCGTAGGACCGGCCGGTCAATTCCGCAAGTGCGGCGGATTCACCGGACCCCGGGACACCCGTCCGACCTGTATCGCACCGGGGTTCTGTGCCACTATTGCCGGGCCGCAACCACGAATAGGTCTGCTCGAATTCGAGTTCAGCCATTCCCTTCCGCCGAGCCGATCGCGAGCATACCGAGCCGATTACCCGACGGCGGAAAGCTCATCGACGAACCTGCGACTGGTGGTCCATGGTCCCGAAGTCAGACTTTGAGTACGGAGAGTTCGAGTACGGAGAACACCCGGACGACGAAACACGTCGCTCTCTTCTGCGCCATATGCTGGTGGCGAAAGGCGTCGACGACGAGGCGTGCCGGCTCCAGAAGCAGGGCGCGCTGGACCTGTGGCTGTCGTGCCGCGGACACGAGGCGGCGCAGGTGGGTTCCGCTCTCGCCGTCGGGCCGGGGCCGGCCGTCGTCCCCAGCTACCGCGAGCACGCGGTCGCGCTGCTGCGCGGGGTGGAGCCCGTGGAGTTGCTGGCGCAGTGGGCCGGCCGCACCTTCTGCGGCTGGGATCCGCTCCGGATCGGGTTCTTCCCGTACACCCTGGTGCTGGCCGCCCAGACACTGCACGCCGTCGGCTACTCGATCGGACAGCGGCTTCAGGCGCGTGAGGACTTCGTCGTGGTGTACATGGGCGACGGAGCCACCAGTGAGGGCGATATGTCGGAGGCGCTGAACCTGGCCGCCGTCGAGTCGGCGGCCGTGCTGTTCGTCTGTCAGAACAACGGCTGGGCCATCTCGAAGCCGTCCGGGGAGCAGATGCGGGGTTCGGTGGCCGGGCGGGCCCGGGGCTTCGGCATCGAAGCGGTGCGGATCCCGGGGCAGGACCCGGAGACCGTCTTCACCGCCTGTTCGCGCGCCGCGGCGCATATCCGGCGGGAGCGGGCGCCCTTTCTCGTCGAGATCCGGGTGGACCGGATCCACGGCCACTCGACCTCCGACGCCCAGGAGCTGTACCGCGGCCGGGACGAGATCGCCAGGTCCGGGGCGGCGGACCCGGTGGACGCCTACGCGGCCCGGCTGCGGGCTCTGGGTCTGGTGGACACCGCGTGGTTCGACGCCGTCGGCGCGGAGGTACGGGAGCACCGCGACCGGCTGGTGAAGGAGTACGCGCCATGAGCGGCACCCGGCAGGCCGGTCTGGCGGAGGCCGTCAACGCGACCCTCGCCGACCTGCTCGCACAGGATCCCCGGGTGCTGCTGATCGGCGAGGACATCGGCCGACTGGGAGGGGTGTTCCGGGTGACCCGCGGACTGCGGGAACGCTTCGGTGCCGACCGGGTCCGTGACGCGCTGCTGGCCGAGTCCACCATCGTCGGTCAGGCCGTCGGTATGGCCGTCAGCGGGCTGGTGCCGATCTGCGAGATCCAGTTCGACGGGTTCACCTATCCGGCGGTGAACCAGCTGGTGACCCAGGCGGCCCGGATCGGCGACCGGTGGAACGGGCTGGTCGGCCTCCGGCTGGTGGTCCGGATCCCGACCGGTGGCGGGGTACGCGGCGTCGAGCACCACAGCGAGTCCAACGAGGCGCTGCTCGCCCGGGTGCCCGGGCTCTCGGTCGCCTGTCCCTCCACCGGCGAGGACGCGGACCAGATCCTGCGGTACGCGGTGGCTCTCGGCTCGCCCGTGGTGGTCTACGAGCCCATCCGGCTGTACTTCCGGCGCACCTGGCCGGTCCGGAGCTCGGCGCCCGCGAAGGCGCCGACGGGTGCCCGGGTGGTCCGGCACGGCAGGGATCTGACGGTCGTCACCTACGGCGCCGTGACCCATGACGTCCTGGCGGCGGCGCATGCGCTCGGCCCGGGCCTCGACGTCGAGGTGGTGGACCTGCGCTGGGTGGCCCCTCTCGACCTGGAGACGGTACTGGAGTCCGTCGCCCGCACCGGGCGGCTGCTGATCGTCCACGAGGGGCCCAAGGACCTCGGCGTCGGTGCCGAGGTCGCCGCCTCGGTGGCCGAGCACGGCTCCGGTCTCCTCCGGGGGCCGGTCCGCCGGCTGGCGCCCGGCCGCCGCGCCTATCCCCCGGCGGACTTCGAGCAGGAGTACCAGATCGGAGTGGAGAAGATCATGGAAGAGGTGCGGGTGATGACGGAGTGAGCGGCTCCCCCGTGGAGGTGCGGGTACCCGGCTTCGGGCACGGTCTCGAAGAGGCGCTGCTGATCGAATGGGTCGCCGGAGTCGGTGACCGGATCGAGCGCGGGGACGTCGTCGCGCTCGTCGAGACGGACAAGGCGAGCACGGAGATCGTGGCGGAGCGCGGCGGTCTGATGGCTGGTCACTCCGCGGCGGTCGGCACGATCCTCCGGCCCGGTGAGCCGCTGTACCGGCTGGCCGCCGATCAGCTCCCCGGAGGCCCGGATCCGGAGCGAGCGCGTCACGGGAGTGGAGAGGGACGATGAGCGACATCGAAAGCCGTATCGCCGAGACCATGCTGGCCAAGCTGCGCGAGCGGGACCCGGCGCTGGGCCCCGGCGATCTCGCCAGGCCCGTCGACGAACTGGACCTCGACTCCCTCGACCTGGTCGAGCTGCATCAGCTCCTGGAACGCGAACTCCAGGTCAAGGGCGATCTCAGGGAGACCGCGGGCATCGCGTTCCTGGACGAGTTCAGCGCCTACTTCATCAAGCTGGCGGAGCGGACATGAGCGCGGGTCTCGTCGACATCGCCACCGCGAAGCCGGGCCGGACCGTCGACAACGCCCATTTCGCGCCGCTCGGGCTCACGGACGAGTGGATCCGCCGCCGCAGCGGCATCGAGACCCGTTCCTGGCTGCCGCCGGAGGCATCGCTCGCGGAGGTCGCGGCGGAGGCCTGTGCGCCCGTCGTCACCAGGAGGGGCGGCCCTTCCGCGGTCGACGCGCTGATCGTCGTCAGCACCTCGTCCCGGGAACGGGTCCCCGGCCTGGCGCAGAAGGTGGCCCAGCTCGCCGGTCTGGACACCTCCGTCCTGGCCTTCGACATGAACGCGGCCTGCTGCGGTTTCGTCTACGGGCTGGTGGCCGGGCTGTCGCTCTGCGATGCCGGAGGGGCCGGGTCGGTGCTGGTCTGCACGGTGGAGGCGATGTCCCGGATGGTGGACCCCGGGGACCGGCGGACGGCGTGCCTCTTCGGCGACGGCGCCGCGGCGGTCCTGCTGGAGGACCGGGCGGAGTTCTCGGGCTTCTGCCGGACCGCCGGCTGCGACGGCTCCGGCGGGGAACTGATGCGGGAGACCGTACCGGGCGGTATCCGTCTCGACGGGGCCCAGGTGTACGACCGGGCCGTGCGGCGGATGACGGAGGCCACCCGGTATCTCTTCGACCACGGCCCCGCGCCGACCGTCGTGGTCGGCCATCAGGCGAACGGCCGCATCCTCCGGCAGGTCCGCGGCTTCACGGCCGGGCTCGGCGTGCCTTTCGTGGAGCGGATCGCGCACCGCGGGAACACGTCGTCCGCGTCGATCCCGCTGGCGTTCGCCGACGAGCTGGACAGCGGCTCCCTGCCCGCGTCGGGACGGCTCGGGGCGGTGGCCTACGGCGCGGGCGAGGCATGGGGCGGAGTCTCGGTGGACTACCGGCTGCCGGCCGCCGGACCACTCTGACCGGACCGGAGTCCGGCCGACCGGTGCCCGGACCACGGCCCGGCCACCGCCGGGGTGATGTACGGACCGCGGTCCGGCCACCCGCCGAGTGCTGTCCGGACGGCCGGGACGGCCGGGACGCCGCAGCCCCCGGTACCGGGACGAGTCCGGTACCGGTCACCGACCACCACCACGACCACGGGAGGTCGTCATCCACTCACCGGACGCCTGGGTCCTCCACTCCGGCGCGACCGCCGGCCCGACCGGCGGCGCCGGCGGCGGTGTGCTGCGGCGCGAGCCGTTCCCCCTCGGCCCGCCGGCGGAGGGCGAGGCATTGGTGGAGCC
Organism: Streptomyces sp. NPDC003691; assembly: GCF_053981115.1. Classification (NCBI taxonomy): domain Bacteria; kingdom Bacillati; phylum Actinomycetota; class Actinomycetes; order Kitasatosporales; family Streptomycetaceae; genus Streptomyces; species Streptomyces sp. NPDC003691. Next base: position 52,571 of record NZ_JBSFNQ010000051.1, read on the forward strand.
GATCCTCGGCTCCTGGGAAGCCAATATGGACCACGCGCTGGCCCGTTCGCCGATCGACGTGTGCAGCAGCCGGGGCGAGGACGCCGTGGTCCTGGGCAACCTGGGAGTGGTCCGGGTCCTCGACGTGAACAGGGGCGGCCGGGACATCCGGATCCGGGAGGGGGACCTCTGTCTGCTGCTGCCGTTCGGGCGGACCGACCGCTTCGGCTACGCCGAACTCGCCTACGCCTACGACTGCCCGGACACCGTGGGGCTGCTGGCCAGGCGGTCCAGGATGGACGCCCGGCTGCTGCTGCCGATCCCGGACGGTACGGCGTACTCCCTGGCGCAGTGGGCCTCGTACGGGCGGTACTTCACCGCCTGGGACAACTGGGCCAAGGCGTACGGCTGCTGGCGCACGCAGATCACCGACGACGATCCGGCCCGCCATCTGGTGTTCGGCTGGGGCGGCGGGGTGGCCTTCGCCGAGCTGATGCTCGCCCAGCGCGCCGGATTCCGGGTGGCGATGACGGCGGGCTCGGACGCGCGCCTCGCCTTCCTGCGCGAGAACGGCATCGTCCCGGTGGACCGCCGCCGGTTCCCCGGCCTCTCACTGCCCGCCCGGCACCTGCGCGCCGACCGGGACCGGCACGCGCTCCGCCGGGCGTCGGTCGGGGAGTTCCTGGACGTCGTACGGGAGCTGAGCGACGGCCACGGGGTGGCCGTCTTCGTGGACAACATCGGTGAACCCCTGTACGACGTCACCCTGGCGGCCCTGGCCCGTCAGGGCGTCGTCACCACCTGCGGCTGGAAGGCGGGGATGCGCCTGTCGCACCTGCGCGGCGCCGAGTCCATCGCCCGGCACATCCATGTGAACACCCATGTGTGGCGGCTGCCGGACTCACCCGGGATCCGGGACTTCCAGGAGGCCGAGGGCTGGATGGCGCCGAAGGGGTCCGAGGTGGTCTACGACTTCGACCGGGTGCCCGAACTGGCCGACGACTACGCGAACGGCCGGATCGGCTCCTACTTTCCGATGTACCGGGTGAATCCGCTCTGATCGCCCCGGTGTCCCGGGCGGCCGCCGGGCAGGGGCCGAGCCCGGGCCCGCGTGCTGCGCGCCGCCGCGGGCGCGGGCCGGGAGGGCACGGCGTGTTCGGGGCCGCCGGCCGTCCCGGACGGCGGGAGGCCGGTGTACGGACAACCTGACAACCTGCCCCTTCCCACTGCGGACCTGCGGGAACGGCAGCCCGGGTTGTCCGGGACGGCTCACGGGTCTTGCGCGGGTACCGCCCCCGAAGACAGTCTGGGGTGAACGGACGACGGGCCCGGTGACGGTACCCGGTGCCATGTCGGCCGGCGTCCACCCGCAGACCCCGCAGGGCACGCCCCGCCGCCCCGGCCCCGTACCCGGTACGGGGCCGCACCGGGCGGACGGGAATCGCACCGGACCGGCCGCACGACGGTGACATTGCCCCGGACCTGCGGAACCGCCACGGCGACCGCGACGGCCGTCCCGTGCCTCCGGCCGGGCAGTTCGCCGGACCCCCCGTCCCGGCGACCCGGCAACGGTGCCGTCCGCACTCCCGCGACGGCGACCCGGCCACGCTCTGCAGCGGGTCTCACCGACATCCAGTCCCGGGGAGACCTTGTGACCGATACCGACGACACGACCGATCCCGGCACGATGGACGGAGCGGCCTTCACCACCGAAGGCCTGCCCGCCGAAGAACGGTTCGACCGGTGGCGCGAATTCACCGGACGGGCGCTCCTCCCCGCCCGGGCCCGGTGCCCCGACGGCACGGAGTTCCGGGCCCGGGCCCTCGTACGCGGCTCCGGCACCGTACGGATGTCCGCCCAGACGCTGGCGTCACGGCTGAGCGTTCAGCGCACCCCGCGGCTCATCCGCCGGGCGGACCCGGAGTGCTATCTCGTCGCGGCGGCCCGCTCCGGTGTTCTGGCCATCGACGCGCCGGGGCACCGGAGCACGCTCCTCGCCGGGGATCTGGTGCTGATCGACTCCTCGCAGCCCTTCTCCGCCCGGTACGAGGGCGGCGCGTACGATCTGCTGCTACTCCCCCGCGGTCTGCTGCCGCTGCCCCCGGCGCAGGTGGCGCGAGTCGTCGCCCGGCGCCTTCCCGGGCATACGGGCATCGGCGCCCTCCTCGCCCGCTGTCTGCGCGAGATCGCCCTCGGCGGCGCCCCGTACCGTTCCGCCGCCCTCCACAGGATGTTCTGCGTCGCCCTGGAGCTGCTGACCGCCCTGCTCGCCCAGGAACTCGACGTACGGACCGGACCGACGCCCGACGACGGTCACGAGGCGCTGCTGGCCCGGGTCGACGCCTTTGTCCGTCACCGGCTGGGGGATCCGTCGCTGACGCCGCGGACCGTGGCGGCCGCCCATCATGTGTCCCTGCGCCGGCTCCAGGAGCTGCTGGCCGCGGCCGGTACGACGCCCGCGGCGCTGATCCGGACCAGGCGGCTGGAGCAGTGCCGCCGCTGGCTGGTGGATCCGCGCCAGCAGCACCGGACGATCCAGGCCGTCGCGGCCCGCTGCGGTTTCGCCGACCAGCCCCACTTCAGCAGGCTGTTCCGGGCCACCTACGGCGTCTCGCCGAGTGAGTACCGGGCCGCCCATGACCGGCTGGCGCGCGCTTAGACAAACCGTCCGCGCGCCCGGGCAACGACGCGGCGGAGCCCGCCGGGGAGCCTTGGAAGCGCAAGACCGACCATCGGCACGACCGACGCACGACCGAGAGAGGAAGGTGGCCACCATGAGCACGAACACCCCGTACGAGACGCCCGCCCTGTTCGAGATCGGCGGCTTCTCCGAGAAGACCCGCTGGGTGTCCGTCGGCTGGATTCCCGATCTGTGGACCACGTTCGGCGGCTGACACCCCGGCCGCGGTGCGGCCGCCGGCGGGCTCCGGCCCCCGGCACCGCACCGCGGCACCGGTACGCGCCGCACAGCTCCGGCCCGGTCCCGCCGGCCGGGTCCGCCGACAGAGGGGGGAACCGCCATGGAGTTCGTCGTGCTGCCGGACCATCCCGCCGCGGCCGGGCTGGCCGCCCGGCTGCCCGCGGAGTTCCGCAGGAACACACTGCACCACCACTCCGGGCGGCCCTGGCTGACCGGCAACTGGCCCGCGCACGAGATCATCCACGCCCGGGCCGGTACGTCGCACCTCGTGCTCCTCGGCCCGGCGGGCACCACGGAGGCGCGGCTCGGGGCCCGGCTGGAGCGGGTGAACCACGCCGGGCAGCTCGACACGATCGCGGCGGAGACCACGGGCGCCTTCCATCTCATCGCCTCCCTCGACGGCACCGTGCGGGTGCAGGGCCCGCTCTCCGGCTGCCGTCCGGTGGTCTCCACCACGGTGCTGGGTGTCACGGTCGCGGCGAACCGGGCCTCCGCGCTGGGCCGGCTGCGGCGGCTCACCCTCTCCGACGAGCAGCTCGCCCTGCACCTCCTCGCCTTCGCGCCGCCGTGGCCGCTGGCCGGCCTCAGTGTCTGGCGCGAGGTCGACGAACTGCCGTTCGCCCACTGTCTGACCCTGCGCCCCGACGGCACCGGACGCGCGGCGCGCTGGTGGAGCCCTCCGGAGCCGGAGGTACCGGCCGGCACCGCGGCGCCCCTGCTGCGGCGCGCGCTGGTCGCGGCGGTCGCGGCCCGCGCGGACGGCGCGCCGGTGCTCGGCTCCGACCTCTCCGGCGGTATGGACTCCACGAGTCTCTGTTTCCTCGCCGCCGGGCAACGGAGCCGTCTGGTGACCGTACGCCGCCGGCTCATGGACCCGGCGAACTGCGACGACCCCGTGGCCCACCGGGCAGGCGCCGATCTGCCCGGCGCCGAACATGTGGTGCTGGACCCCGGCTCGGCCACCCTCCACTACGAGGGGGTGGACCGCACCGACCTGACCGCCGACGAACCTCCGCCGTTCATCGCACTGACCCGGTACATGGAAGTGGTGGCCCGGACCATGGCTGCGCACGGGGTCACCCGGCATCTCCAGGGGCACGGCAGCGACGAGCTGGCGGCCACCGGGACGGCGGCCTATGTGAACACGGCCGTGCGGCGGCGCCCGGTCGGTTCGCTGGGGCTGGTACGGGCGATGCGGGCCAGACGGCGCTGGTCACTGGCCACGACCGCGCGGGTCGTCCGGCGCTTCCCCTCCTACGCGGACTGGCTGTACCGGTCGGCCGACGGGCTGCTGACGCCCGCGGACCCCCGGTCGGAGATCGGCTGGGAACCCCTGCCGAAGCTGCCGCGCTGGTCGTCACCGGAGACCGCGGCCCTGGTTCGCGGCACGATCCGCCGCACGGCCGGGGCGGGCCCGCCGCCCTTGGCGCGGGACGCCGTCCAGCACGAGATCCTCCGCTGCGTCCAGGAGAACGGCCGGCTTCTCCGGTTCGCCAACACGCTCGCCGAACCCTTCGGAGTGAGCTTCGAGGCACCGTTCCTCGACGACCGTGTCGTACGGGCGGCGCTGTCCGTCCGGCCGGCGGACCGGCACTCGGCGGACCGGCACAAACCCGTCCTGGCGGCCGCCCTGCGCGGCACCGTGCCCGACTACGTCCTCGACCGCACCACCAAGAGCCACTTCACCATGGACGTCTACGAGGGCAGACGCCGCAACCTCGCTACGGTCCGGGCCATGTTCGAGGAGTCACGGCTGGTCGCCAGGGGTCTGGTGGACCCGTCCGAGGTCCGTCGCGCGCTCACCGGGGCGATGCCCGATCCGATGCTGATGGCCCCGCTGGAGAAGACGATCGCCCTGGAGGCATGGCTCCGGTCCCTCCCGGACCGGGCCGGTCCGCGTCCGTCCTGACCACGCACCCTCCCCGAAACACGAGCCCTGGAGAGCCCGATGCCGGAAATAGCCCTGTCCCCCTTCGTCAGGATGGTGGAGTCCGAGGACGGCATGGTGTTCCTGAACGAGCGGACCGGACGGTACTGGCAGCTCAACGGCACCGGTTCGGAGGTGGTCCGGATGCTGCTGAGCGGCGAGACCGTGGAATCGGCGGCGCTGCGCCTCCGGGAGCGGTATCCGGATGCGCCCCGGCCGAACAGGCCGCCACGGATGTGCGGGCACTGGTGGGACGGCTCACGGACGCGAAGCTGCTGGCCCGGTGAGCGTCTCGATGGTCAACGAGCGGCATGTCTCGGCGCCCCCGCTCTGGTTGCGCCCGCCGGCCCGGATCGCCGTCCTGCTGGCTCGGGGCGCGGCGAGGCTCACCCCGCAGCGGCAGTTCGCGCTCCTGCGCGCCGTACGCGGAGGTGCCCGGGCGAGTCGCCCGGACGAAGCCCGCCGGGCCCGTAACGCCGTACTCCACGCCAGCGTGATGTGCACGGGGCCGTGGTGTCTGCAACGGTCGATAGCCACGGCTCTGCTGTGCCGGATGACCGGCACCTGGCCCGAGTGGGTCGTCGGGGTCCGGACCGAGCCGTTCACCGCGCACGCCTGGGTACAGGTGGACGGTGTACCGGTGGACGAGGACACCGCGCAGCTCGCCTCCTTCCACCGGCTGGTGGTCGTTGCGCCCCGGCCGCGCGAGCGGGTGCGGTCATGAGCGTGTCCCGGGGGTTCGGCCCGCTCACGGACGACGGTGCGGGCCTCGCCGCGGACTGGGGCCGTCGGACCCGCCGGATCACGGTCGCTCCCGCGTTCCTCGGCACGCTCCGGCGGATCACCGTCGACCGGCTGCTCGACGAGGAGTCGCTCCGGCCGCCGCTGGTCTCCTTCGCCCGGGACGGGCGGCAGATCCCGGACCGCGAAGTCACCTCCGGCGAGGGCCCTCCGGAGGGGCCGGCCGGGCCCCTGGACCGGACGAAGGCCCGTGCTCTGGTGGCCGGGGGTGCCACGGTGATGGTCTACCGGGCCCACCAACTGGTCGAACCGCTCGGCGAGGTCGCCGGGCATATCTCGTCGTCGCTCCGCGCCTCGTGCGGCACGACGGTCTTCCACACCCCGGCCCGCCATCCGGGCCTCGGCTGGCACCGGGACGGCGAGCACGTGGTGGCCGTGCAGATCTCCGGTTCGAAGGAGTGGCAGGTGGAACGGGAGGCCCCCGCGTACTGGTGGACCACGGGCGCGCTCCCCTCCGGCGGCCCCGGTGCCGCCGGGGGCCCGGATACGCCGGTCGACCGGATCGTCCTGCGTACGGGTGAGGCGCTCTATCTGCCGCCGGGAGCGGCTCACACGGCGCGCGCCACGGGCCGGGCGAGCACCCATGTTTCGTTCGTGGTCCGCGAACCCGGGACCAGGGATCTCGTCGTCGCCCTGTTCGAGCGGGCGGCCCGGGGCGTACGGACCGGGCTCGACCGGGGCCCGGTGGGCGGGCGGCGCGAACGGGCGGCGGAGGTGGCCCGGGAACTCTCCGCGGCCCTCGGCGGTCTCGATGTGGAGGAGTTGCTCCGGCTGGTCGAGGAGGAGCTGATGGAGACGGGGGCGCCGCCCGGCGGATGAGGTGTACGGCCGGACGCCGGGCCGTTCCGGCCGCGGTCGGGGTGCTCCTTGAAGAGGCTGTGGCGGTACGAGAAGCCGCACTCGGCGTTGCTGAGGGT
>NZ_JBSFNQ010000052.1:0-58506 GCF_053981115.1 Streptomyces sp. NPDC003691
GTACGCCCTCGTCGATCGCGAGCCTGGTCATGAACGCGAACTTCTCGTCCAGCGTGGACCCGGGCCGCTCCGGCGTACGCGTCAGGCGGCCGCGGTCTTCTTGTCCTCGGCGGCGCGCCGGCGCCTGCGGGCCAGCAGCACCCGGCGCTCCGCCGCCGTCAGTCCGCCCCAGACTCCGTAGGGCTCCGGCTGGAGCAGCGCGTGGTCCCGGCACTCCACCATCACGGGGCAGCGGGCGCAGACCCGCTTCGCGGCTTCCTCTCGTGACAGCCGGGCCGCCGTGGGCTCCTTGGAGGGGGCGAAGAACAGACCGGCCTCGTCCCTGCGGCAGACGGCATCAGCGTGCCAGGGCCCGTCCTGGTCTTCCCTGGCGGGTACCCGCTGGGAAGGAACGGCGGCCACCTGCAAGGACTGGTACGGCAGTTGCAGCACGGGTCTACTCCTGACGACGGCTTCGCGAGCGAGAGACGATGCAGCAGTCCCTACCCGCTGTACGCACGCCTATGCACTGAGTGGCACTCGGTTCCGGCGCACGGCACCGCGCACGGGGGGCACACGGCCGGAAACCGCCCCCGGCCCGGCAGCGGCGGCGCTCCGCTCAGCCCAGGTGTTTCCGCAGGCGGTTATGGAGATCGGCGACCCGCCGGCCGCGCTTGGGGCGCGCCTCGACATTGCCGAAAACCGCATACCCGTTGACGACCACCACCGGGGCCTCGGGGTCTGACGCCTCCGCCCCGCGGATCTCGAAGTTGCCGCAGATTCCGCTGCCGTTGCCGCGCAGGGTGATGTTCTCGGGGACCCGGACCTCGACATTGCCGAAGACCGAGGTCGCGTTGATCACCGTGACCCGCTGCTGGAACAGCGCCTGGGTGAGGTCGATCTCGACACTGCCGAAGAGGGAGAAGGCATTTGTCCGCTGCCCGATGCTCCAGCGGCCCTTGCGGACGGTGCTGGAGAAGACGGCGACGAGATTGTCCGGCGCGGCCGCTTCGGGACCGTAGGCGTACGGGGCGCCGCCGGCGGGCCTCGCGGACGCCGCCGCCGGCAGGTCCCGCACGATGGGCTGCAACTCGCCCAGGGTCTTGGCGCGGTAGACGGCCTCGATGCGCTCGGAGTGCTCCTCCGTGTCCAGCCGGCCCTCGGCCAGCGCGTCCCGGAGGATGTCGGCGATCCGGTCCCGGTCGGCGTCCGACGCGCGGATCCCGCCGGAGGGCCCGGCCCCGGGGGCGGGGACGGGCCCGGACGCCGCGGGAGCGGCGGGCTGCTGGGGGTGGTGCTTGTCGAGGTCCACGGCACCAGGGTAGCGAAACGCGATAGATCGCAACTAGGGGCAACACCCCTGGAAGCACCCGGGTTCCGGGCGGCCCGACCCTTAGTGGACGCCTTGGTGGACGGGCCGCCCGCGGCCGTGTCCGATGACCGGTCGGTAGCCGCCCGGCAGCGGACGGTGATCATCCGGCAGGCCCGCCCTACTGAGCCTTACCTCACAAGCCCGCCGCTCCGGGCGCGCTCTACCCTGGGGGGCGCGCCGTCGCCCGTCGATGTCGTGCGTTTTCATCCGCTGTGTGAGGAATGGCCGTCATGCCGGAATTCGTGTACTCCGATCTGCTCCCGCTGGGAGAGGACACCACCCCCTACCGTCTGGTGACCTCCGAGGGCGTCTCCACCTTCGAGGCCGACGGGCGCACCTTCCTCAAGGTCGAGCCGGAGGCGCTGCGGCGGCTCGCGGCCGAGGCGATGCACGACATCTCGCACTATCTGCGGCCCGCCCACCTCGCCCAGCTGCGGCGGATCATCGACGACCCGGAGGCGTCGTCCAACGACAAGTTCGTCGCGCTCGACCTGCTCAAGAACGCCAATATCGCCGCCGCGGGCGTACTGCCCATGTGCCAGGACACCGGCACGGCGATCGTGATGGGCAAGCGCGGCCAGAACGTGCTGACGTCCGGCCGGGACGAGGAGGCCCTCTCCCGCGGTGTCTACGACGCCTACACCAAGCTCAACCTCCGCTACTCCCAGATGGCGCCGCTGACCATGTGGGAGGAGAAGAACACCGGCTCCAACCTGCCCGCGCAGATCGAGCTGTACGCCACCGACGGCGGCGCCTACAAGTTCCTCTTCATGGCCAAGGGCGGCGGCTCGGCGAACAAGTCGTTCCTCTACCAGGAGACCAAGGCGGTCCTGAACGAGGCCGCGATGATGCGGTTCCTGGAGGAGAAGATCCGCTCCCTGGGCACCGCCGCCTGCCCGCCGTACCATCTGGCGATCGTCGTCGGCGGCACCTCCGCCGAGTACGCCCTCAAGACCGCCAAGTACGCCTCCGCGCACTACCTCGACGAGCTGCCCGCCGAGGGGTCCCCGGCCGGACACGGCTTCCGGGACAAGGAGCTGGAGGAGAAGGTCTTCGAGCTGACCCAGCGGATCGGCATCGGCGCGCAGTTCGGCGGCAAGTACTTCTGCCACGACGTACGGGTGGTCCGGCTGCCGCGGCACGGCGCCTCCCTCCCCGTGGCGATCGCCGTCTCCTGCTCCGCCGACCGCCAGGCGGTCGCGAAGATCACCGCCGAGGGGGTCTTCCTGGAGCAGCTGGAGACGGACCCGGCGCGGTTCCTGCCCGACACCACGGACGAGCACCTCGACACCTCCGGCGACGTGGTCCGCATCGACCTCAACCGGCCGATGGACGACGTGCTGGCCGAGCTGACGAAGTACCCCGTCAAGACCCGGCTCTCGCTGACCGGCCCGCTGGTGGTGGCGCGCGACATCGCGCACGCCAAGATCAAGGAGCGGCTGGACGCGGGCGAGGAGATGCCCGGCTATCTGAAGGACCACCCCGTCTACTACGCAGGTCCGGCGAAGACGCCCGAGGGGTACGCCTCCGGGTCCTTCGGCCCGACCACGGCGGGCCGGATGGACTCGTACGTCGAGCAGTTCCAGGCGGCCGGCGGCTCCCGGGTGATGCTGGCCAAGGGCAACCGCAGCAAGCAGGTCACGGACGCCTGCGCCGCGCACGGCGGCTTCTACCTGGGCTCCATCGGCGGCCCCGCGGCCCGGCTGGCCCAGGACTGCATCAAGAAGGTGGAGGTCGTCGAGTACGAGGAGCTGGGGATGGAGGCGGTCTGGCGGATCGAGGTCGAGGACTTCCCGGCGTTCGTCGTCGTCGACGACAAGGGGAACGACTTCTTCACCGAGCCGGCGCCCGCGCCGACGTTCACCTCGATCCCGGTCCGCGGGCCCGGCCTGGGCTGACGGCCCGGCCGTACCGGCCGTCCCGGCCGGGGTTTCCGGAGCGGCCGTACGGGGCCGGGCCCCGCGCCCGGTCCCGGCGGCCCCGGCTCCTGTCCCTGTCCCTGTCCCGCACCACGGGAGCGCGCCCGTTTCCCCGTACGAAGCAGTACGGGGAAACGGGCGCTTTCCGTTCCGGTCCGTCCGCCCGAGGACCGGCCCGGAAGCACTGACGCGGATGCCGGACGGTGCCTGCGGCTCCGCCCGAGGCCCGGCCCGGAAGCCGGGGCCGCGATGCGTACGGCCCCGCGGCAAGCGCCGCGGTAGGCACGGCGGCCCGGTGCAGGGCCGCCGCACCGTCCGGCGCGCCGCTCAGGAGCGGTGCGTACGGCTCAGAAGCGGTGCGCACCGAGCCGCGTACGGCTCAGAAGCACGTACCCAGCCGCGTACGGCTCAGGCGAAGCGCTGGTTGGCCGCACCCGCCGCACAGGGCCGCAGCCTGACCGGTGCCTGCGACGACTCGTGCGTCGCGCACAGCGACTGCGCGGCCGCCGGGCGCAGGGTGCCGTCCACCCGGACGAACTTCTGGTTGGCCGCGCCCGAGCAGTTCCACACGATCAGCTCGGCGCCGGACCGGTAGTTGGCGCCCGGGACGTCCAGGCACCGGTCCTGGGTGAGTTCGGTGTGGACCGAGCCGGCCGCGGGATCCTGCCACCAGCCCTGGTTGCGGCCGCCGTGGCAGCCCCAGCCGACGACCCCGGTGCCGTTGCTCGTCACCGAGCCGGTGACGTCGAGGCACTGTCCGGTGGCCTGGTTGCGCAGCGGCTTGTAGACGTCGTCCCAGGCCACGGTGCGCAGCACGGGCCGGCCGTCGGAGTTGGTCTCGGCGCAGCTCGCCTCCCGGGTTCCGGCGCCGTACATCTGGGTCAGGCAGGACGCGAAGGCCCCGTGCCCGCGGTAGTTGGGGTGGAAGGACTGCCGGGCGGTGTTCTCGTCCGGCGGGAAGGGGTTGGACAGCTCCAGGTGGAGGCCCCGGGCCCAGGTGTCCTCCATACACACCTCGTGGCCGTGGAAGAGCCGCGAGTTGTCCAGGTAGAGGGCGCCGGTGTTCGCGGCGGCCTGCCGCATGCCGCGCTCGAAGAGGGGCACCGCGGTGTTGCGGCCCCAGACGGTGTCGGCGTCGTACCCCATACCGCCGCAGATCAGCTTGCCGGGGAAGTTGGGGTTGTCGCGGAAGTCGGGGCCGATGGGGCCGGGGTAGCCCATGACGACCAGCTTGTAGTCCCCGTCCGTGTACCCGGCGCCGCGCATCACGGTCCGCAGATCGCGGACGGTGGCCTCCACCTTGGGTACCAGGGCGTCGACCCGGGCCTGCCAGCCGGGACCGTACTTGGGGGCGCAGGGCCCCTGGAGGGTGACGTACCGGACCACGCAGTCGGTCATGACCGGGCCGAACTGGAGGTCGTCGTTGGCCCCGGCGACCAGCAGGACCAGCTTGATGCGGGTGTTCCGGGCTTTGATGGCCAGATTGTCGCTCTGGACCAGCTCGTCGGCGTACTGCTTGGTGCCGCCGATCCGGATGTTCCCGGTGTACGCGCCGGAGCAGGCGACGTTGAAGGTGACGTCGGCGGCGATTCCGGTGCGGTGGATCGCGGCGTCGGGCGAGCGGTGGCACCAGTTGGACGGGCCGTCCGTGCCGGGCTCGTACGCGCCGATGCCCTCGCCGGAGATCTCACTGTCCCCCAGCGAGATCAGACCGGTTTTGCGGTCGGCGAGCGGCCGCTCGGCGGGGCTGCCGTACAGCTTCACGGCCTCCGCGGCGCGGATGGCCTCCAGTTCGGGCGTGAGCGGTACGGAGGCGGCCGCGGCCCGCTCCGTACGGCCCGGGTCCGCGCCGGCGGTGGGCGAGGCCAGGCCGACGAGTCCGGCCGCCAGCGCGGCCACGGCGGCCACCGTACATCGCAGCCTCCGTCCGGCCGTTCGTTCTCCGTGCGTCATGTGGTGCCTCCCCTGGTCTGTGGTTACCCCGGGTTCTACTGGCAGGTAGCGCGCAGGGGAATAGGCAGAACAAGACAAGTGCTCACCTTTGCAGGAGCCTTGCAGGAGTCCTCAGGAGGTACACACCCCATGACCGGAACCGACGGCGCCGGCGGTACGGCCGGCCGCGAGACAGGCGGCAGGGCGGACGGCGAGGCCGGCCGCGAGGACCGCGGCTACCGCGTCGAGCGGGATTCGATGGGCGAGGTACGGGTCCCGGCCGGGGCCAAATGGCGGGCCCAGACCCAGCGGGCGGTGGCCAACTTCCCGATTTCGGGGCAGCCGCTGGAGCGCGCGCACATCGCGGCGCTGGCCCGGATCAAGGCCGCGGCCGCCGTGGTCAACGCCCGGCTCGGGGTGCTGGACGAGGAGGTCGCGGCGGCGATCGCCGGGGCCGCCGGGGAGGTCGCCGACGGGCGCTGGGACGACCAGTTCCCGGTGGACGTCTTCCAGACCGGCTCCGGCACCTCGTCGAACATGAACATGAACGAGGTGCTGGCCACCCTGGCCGAGGAGCGGCTGGGACGGCCGGTCCACCCGAACGACCAGGTGAACGCCTCCCAGTCGTCGAACGACGTCTTCCCGTCCTCCATCCATATCGCCGCCACCGGCGCGGTGACCGGCGAGCTGATCCCCGCCCTGGAGCATCTCGCGGCGGCCTTGGAGCGCAAGTCCGCCGAGTTCGCCACGGTCGTCAAATCGGGCCGGACCCATCTGATGGACGCCACTCCGGTCACCCTCGGCCAGGAGTTCGGCGGCTACGCGGCCCAGGTGCGGTACGGCGCCGAACGGCTGCGGTCCGCGCTGCCCCGGCTCGCCGAGCTGCCGCTGGGCGGTACGGCGGTGGGCACCGGCATCAACACCCCGCCCGGCTTCTCCGCCGCCGTCATCACCGAAGTCGCGGCGGCCACCGGGCTGCCGCTGACGGAGGCCCGCGACCACTTCGAGGCGCAGGGCGCGCGGGACGGGCTGGTGGAGACCTCCGGGCAGCTGCGGACGATCGCGGTCTCCCTGACCAAGATCGCGAACGATCTGCGCTGGATGGCGAGCGGTCCGCGGACCGGACTGGCCGAGATCGTCCTGCCGGATCTCCAGCCCGGCTCGTCGATCATGCCGGGCAAGGTCAACCCGGTCGTCCCCGAGGCGGTGCTGATGGTCGCGGCCCAGGTGACCGGGAACGACACCACGGTCGCCGTGGCGGGGGCCGCAGGCAACTTCGAGCTGAACGTGATGCTGCCCGTGATGGCCAGAAACCTGCTGGAATCCGTACGGCTGCTGACCGCCGCCGCGAGGCTGCTGGCCGACCGCACGGTCGACGGCATCACGGCGAACACCGAACGCGCCCGGGAGTACGCGGAGTCCTCGCCGTCCGTGGTGACCCCGCTGAACAGGTACCTCGGCTACGAGGAGGCCGCGCGGATCGCGAAGAAGTCCCTGGCGGAGCGGAAGACGATCCGCCAGGTGGTGCTGGAGTCGGGCCATGTGGAGCGGGGCGCGCTGACCCTGGAGCAGTTGGACGAGGCCCTGGACGTCCTGCGGATGACCCGCCCCTGAGGGCGGCGGCGCCCCCGGCGAACGGCTCGCGCGGGCGGGGCCGGCGCGATCCGGTGCGCCCGGGGCGCGTCGCCGGTGCTCCCGGACGGGAACGGGCCGCCGGGACAGGTGCTCCGTAAGATCTGCTCATGACAGGCACGGAACAGACGGAGCAGACGGAACAACAGACTGAACAGCAGACGGAACAGCAGACGACGGCACGGAACGGCCGCCCGGCCGGGCACCCGGAGAACGGCACGCCGCCCCGGCCTGCTTCGGCCGCCCGGCGCTGGCGGCCCGGGGATCACATCCTCTGGCGGTACCGGGACCACGGCGGACCCGGCAGACCCGCCGCCCCCGACGGTGATCCGGGGTTCGCGGTCTGCCGCCCGGTGACCGTCGTCCGGGACACCCCCGAACTGCTCGCCGTCTGGCTGGCACCGGGAACGGAGTGCGTCCGTCCGGCGCTGGCCGACGGCTCCCCGCTGCACGAGCAGCCGCTGGCCACGCGCTATACCGTGCCGCGTACGGCCGTCCGCGACCACTGGTGGGGCGCGGGGGTGCTGAAGCTGGCCCGGCCCGGCGAGCCCTGGTCGGTCTGGCTCTTCTGGGACGAGGAGTGGGAGTTCCGGAGCTGGTACGTCAACCTGGAGGAGCCGCACACCCGTTGGAGTGGCGGAATCGACTCGGAGGACCACTTTCTGGACATCTCGGTTTTCCCGGACCGGAGCTGGCTCTGGCGGGACGAGGACGAGTTCGCCGAGGCCCGGCGCGCGGGCCTGGTCCGGGCGCCGGAGGCGGACCGTATCCAGCAGGCGGGCCGCGCGGCCGTGGCGTCGGTCCGGGACTGGGGGGCGCCCTTCGCGGACGGCTGGGAGCACTGGCGGCCCGACCCGTCGTGGCCGGTGCCTCCGCTGCCCGCCGACTGGGGGCGCACGCCCGCGCGGACGGCATCCTGAGGGCGCCGCGGCGGGCCGGGCGTGCCCCGGAGACGCACGGGCACGGGCCGGAGGCGTACGGACACCGGAGCCGTCCGGAGCCGGAGACGGCCGGGCTCGGGAGACGTAAGGGACCGGAGACGAGCGGACCCCGGAGACGTAAGGGACCGGAGACGTACGGGCACCGTCCCGGGCCGCCCCCGGAGCGGAAGCGGCACCTCTGCCTCCGGTCGGCCGGGCACCGGAAGCCCCCCGAGCACCGAAAGGCGGACAAACCCCCTGCGGGTGGAGCAGATGTGCGGCTTCTTGCCCAGATGTGACCGAGATCGCTTCGGGGAACTGCCCGCAATCTGTCCGACTCCGGTCCAAGAACGCCCTCCGGGGCAGAGGACGTCGTGAGACTCTTGATGCGCCCCCAGGGGTCAAACGTAGGATCGTCGTCCACAAGGCTCGCCGTTCGGGGACTGTTCGGTAACCATGGAGCGCAGCGCAGAACCTGACCGTGGGTCATCGGTGTCACCGGCAGCCGGCCGGCGCCGCGGCGGACGGTCCCTGTTCACCACATCAGTTCGCCAGTACGCCAGCAGAAGACAGGTCACTACGAGGGGGTGGAGCCGTGCGGGATGCCCGCCACCCTGTCGCCGTCGCCCGCGGCGCGGGTATACGGCCCCCTGAGGCCCATGCATCGCACACCCGGCCCAGATGGACGGAATCCCACGCGTGACGGAGCAGCCCACCTCCCATGAAGGCCGGCAGCCCTTGGCTGCCCGGTCGCAGGAACGCACCCGGCCGCGGGCGGACGCGGCCGCCGCCGCGGCGGTGTCCGCCGCGCTCTCCTCGCCCGTCCCGGCGCCGAACGGCCCGGTCGGCGGGGGCGTCGCGCATCCGCCCGGCACACCCGCGGGCTCCGGCGGCCCGGGTCTGCCGGGTAGCCCCGGCGGTCCCGGTCTGCCGCCCGGCACACCCGACCCGGCGGGCGCCGCCCGCCGCGAGGGCGACCGGCTGCGCTTCGTGGGCGCCGCGACCCGCCGGATCGCCCGGGGCATAGACCTGGACGAGATCGTCCTGGGCCTCTGCCGGGCGACCGTGCCGACCTTCTCGGACGCGATCCTGGTCTATCTGCGCGACCCCCTGCCGGTCGGCGACGAGCGCCCGGTCTCGCCGTTCCTGCTCCGGCTGCGCCGCACGGACCGGCTGCGTTTAGCTGAAGACGGTGCCGACTTCGGTGGTACGGGCCTGCTGCCCGTCATCGATCAGCACAACGAACTCACCCCGGCGGCCGAGCAGTGCGAGGTCCGCTCCGGCGGCGCGCTCTCGGAGGTGCTCCGCGGGGTGCGGCCCGTCTTCGGCGACTCGGCGGCGGCCCGCGCCGCGCTGCCCGAGCTGCTGGGCGCGGACCGGACGGTCCCCAACGGCCACCGGGCGATCCTGGCGCCGCTGCGCGGGCGGCGCCGGGTGATCGGTGCCGCCGTCTTCCTGCGCCGCCCCGACCGGCCGGCCTTCGAGCCGAACGATCTGCTCGTCGCGGCCCAGCTCGCCACGCATACGGCGCTGGGCATCGACAAGGCGGTGCTGTACGGCCGGGAGGCGTATATCGCCGACGAGCTCCAGCGCACCATGCTGCCGGACTCGCTGCCCCAGCCCACCGGCGTCAAGCTGGCGTCGCGCTATCTCCCGGCGGCCGAGACCGCCCGGGTCGGCGGCGACTGGTACGACGCGATCCCGCTGCCCGGCAGCCGGGTCGCCCTTGTCGTGGGAGATGTCATGGGCCAGCTGCGGACCACGGCGCAGACGCTGGCCGGGCTGGACCTGCCGCCGCAGGAGGTGCTGCACCATCTGGACGAGCAGGCGCAGCGGCTGGGCACCGACCGGATGGCGACCTGCATGTACGCGGTGTACGACCCGGTCTCGCACCGGATCACCATCGCCAACGCCGGGCATCCGCCGCCCATCCTGCTCCATCTGGGCGGCCGGGCCGAGGTGCTGCGGGTGCCCTCCGGCGCACCGATCGGCGTCGGCGGGGTCGACTTCGAGGCCGTCGAGCTGGACGCCCCCGCCGGGGCGACCCTGCTGCTGTACACCGACGGTCTGGTGGAGTCCCGGCTGCGGGACGTCTGGACCGGTATCGAGCAGTTGCGGGAGCGGCTGCACGCCACCTCCCAGCTGACCGGCCCGGACCACGCCCCGCCGCTGGAGGCGCTCTGCGACGACGTCCTCGACATGCTGGGCCCGGGCGACCGGGACGACGACATCGCACTGCTCGCGGCCCGTTTCGACGGGATCGCGCCCAGTGATGTCGCCTACTGGTTCCTGGAACCGGAGGATGCCGCCCCGGGCCGGGCCCGGCGCCTCGCCCGGCGGGCGCTGTCCCGCTGGGGTCTGGAGGATCTGTCGGACGCGGTGGAGCTGCTGGTCAGCGAGGTCGTGACCAATGCCGTGCGGTACGCGGAGCGGCCGGTGACCCTGCGGCTGCTGCGGACCGATGTGCTGCGCTGCGAGGTCGGCGACGACTCCCCGCAGCTGCCTCGGCAGCGCAAGGCCCGCGATACGGACGAGGGCGGCCGCGGTCTGTTCCTGGTGAACCGGCTGGCCCGGCGCTGGGGCGCGACCCGGCTCTCCAGCGGCAAGGTCGTCTGGTTCGAACTCCCGACCAGGCCGTAGGGCCGGCGGGCCGGACGGAAGCAGGCAGGACAGAAGGGCGGGGCCTCCGCGGCCCCGCCCTTCTGTCCTGCTCCCTGCCCCCGGGTCCCGTCCCGGGGGCAGGGAGCGGGAGGCAAGGAGCAGGAGGCAGGGAGCGGGCCCCGGAAGAGGGTCCCGGCGGGGCATACGCCCGACCGGCGGAGGCGGAGGGGCGAGCGGTTGCCGACACCGTGTCGGCGGCGTTCACTGGGGTACACGGCGCCCGTAGCGACCCAACCATGTCTCCCGGCGGGAGGACGCTCGTGTCCGATACCCCCTACACCACCAACAACGCCGGCATTCCGGTGGAGAGCGACGAACACTCCCTCTCCGTCGGACCCGACGGCCCGGTCCTGCTCCAGGACCACTATCTGATCGAGAAGATGGCCCAGTTCAACCGGGAACGGGTCCCCGAGCGGGTGGTGCACGCCAAGGGTTCGGGGGCGTACGGCTTCTTCGAGGTGACGAACGACGTCAGCCAGTTCACCAAGGCGGACCTCTTCCAGCCCGGGAAGCGTACGGAGATGCTGGCCCGGTTCTCCACGGTCGCCGGTGAGCAGGGCTCGCCCGACACCTGGCGGGATCCGCGCGGCTTCGCGCTGAAGTTCTACACCGAGCACGGCAACTACGACATGGTCGGCAACAACACGCCGGTCTTCTTCGTCCGGGACGCGCAGAAGTTCCAGGACTTCATCCGCTCGCAGAAGCGCCGGCCCGATTCCGGGCTGCGCGACAACGATATGCAGTGGGACTTCTGGACCCTCTCCCCCGAGACGGCGCACCAGGTGACCTGGCTGCTGGGCGACCGGGGCATCCCGAGGTCGTACCGCTTCATGAACGGCTACAGCTCCCACACCTATATGTGGGTCAACGCCGGCGGCGAGCGGTTCTGGGTGAAGTACCACTTCAAGACCGACCAGGGCGTCGAGTTCCTCACCCAGGCGGAGGCGGACGAACTGGCCGGCCGGGACGCCGATCTGCACCGCCGGGATCTGCACGAGGCGATCGCGGGCGGGAACGCCCCGAGCTGGACGCTGTACATGCAGATCATGCCGTTCGACGAGGCGCCGGACTACCGCTTCAACCCCTTCGACCTGACGAAGGTGTGGCCGCACGGCGACTATCCGCTGATCGAAGTCGGCCGGATGGTGCTGGACCGCAATCCGGAGGACTACTTCGTCCATATCGAGCAGGCCGCCTTCGAGCCGTCGAACCTGGTGCCGGGCATCGGCCCGTCGCCGGACAAGATGCTGCTCGGACGGCTCTTCTCGTACCCGGACACCCACCGGTACCGGATCGGCCCGAACTATGCGCAGCTGCCGCCGAACCGGGCGCACTCGGTGGTCTCCTCGTACGCCAAGGACGGGCCGATGCGGTACGAGCCGGCGAACACGGCACGGCCCTACGCGCCCAACTCCTACGGCGGGCCGGCGGCGGACACGGCGAAGTTCGGGGAGATCGCGGGCTGGGCCAGCGCGGGCGAGATGGTCCGGGAGGCGTACACGCTGCACCGGGAGGACGACGACTGGGGCCAGGCGGGCACCCTCGTGCGGAACGTCCTCGACGACGCGGCCCGGGACCGGCTGGTGTCGAACGTCTCCGGGCATCTGAAGGACGGGGTGTCCCGGCCGGTGCTCGACCGGGCGCTCCAGTACTGGCGCAATATCGACCAGACGGTCGGCGACCGGATCGCCAAGGAGGTCAACGGCGCCTGACGGGGCCGGACGGTACGGCGGTGCCCGCGGCACGCTCCCCGGAGAGGGGGCGCCGCGGGCACTTCGCCGTACCGGCTCGGGGCGTCCGGTCCGGCTCGTACGGCTCGGGTGGTCCGGCCGGCCGGTTCAGCTCACCCGGATCAGGCCGTCCGGATCAGCTCGTCAGGTGGCGGCCGTCCGGTTCAGTCCGTCCGGTTCAGGAGCCCGGGGGCCGGAACTGCGGCCGCGGGTTCGGGTTCCCCGGCTCCGCCGGGTTTCCGGGCTCGCCGCCCGGATCACCGGGTCCGGTGCCGTCGGTCGGGCTCTGGGACGGCGAGGGGCGGGTGGGGGGCCGGATGGTCGGCGAGGCGGGCGGGTCGATGACCGGCGGCCGGGACGTGGTCCGGGACGGCGACGGCTCGGCCGGTTCCTCCTCGCGCGGCTCCTCGCTGGTGCTGGGCGACGGCTCGCCGGAGTCCGACGGGGAGGGCGCGGGCTCGCCGCGGGCGGGCTCGGCGACCTCCAGGTCGAACCGGGCGCGGGCGTCGGCGGAGCCGAGCGCCTCGGCGGTGTACGCCTTCCAGATCCTGGCCGGCATGCCGCCGCCGTTGGCCCGGCCCGGGTTGATGGTGTCGGTCAGGGTGACCTGGCCGGTGCCGTCGGCCTTCTCGCCGAACAGGGCGACGGAGGTGACCAGCTTCGGGGTGTAGCCGACGAACCAGGCGGAACGGTTGTTCTCGGAGGTGCCGGTCTTGCCGGCCGCGTCGTACGGGCCGGCGGCACGGCGGCCGGAGCCGTCCTTGACGACGCCCTCCATGGCTGCCGTCACGGTGTCGGCGGTACCGCGGGAGATCACCTGGCCGCCGACCGGGTCCTTCAGCGCCGCCTTGCGGGCCCGGTGCTCGGCGGACTTCACGATGGAGGGGGTGACCTTCTTGCCATGGTTGGCGAAGGTCGCGTACACCCCGGCCATGTCCCAGGTCGAGGCGCCCATCGTGCCCAGCGACATGGCGGGGCGCTCGGGCCAGCCGTCGCCGTCGCGCATACCGAGGTCCAGCGCGGTCTTCTTGGTCTTCCCGGGGCCGACGTCGACGATCATCTGGGCGTAGACGGAGTTGACGGACTGGTTGGTGGCGCGCTGGACGGTGATCCGCGGGCCGTAGTCCCGGTCGTCCTCGTTCTCCGGGTTGAACGGGGTGTCGCTGCCGACCACGGGCCGCTTGCTGGTGCCGTCGTAGACGGTGTTGAGGCTGATCGGCTCGCCGTCCTGGGTTTTCGACTCGTTCTCCAGGGCGGAGGCGAACACCACGGGCTTGAAGGTCGACGCGGGCTGGTAGTCGCGGCGGGTGGCGTTGGACAGCCAGTGCTCGGTGGCGCCGACCCCGCCGTACAGGGCGACGACCTCGCCGGTCTCCGGGTCCACCGAGGTGGCACCGGCCTGCACGGTGGCGTCCTTCTTGTCCTTCTTCCGGTCGAGCTGGGACTCCAGCTGCTCGGCGACAGCCGCCTCCAGCTCCTTCTGCCGGGCCCGGTCGATATTGAGGGTGATCGTCCAGCCGCCCGCCTTGATGTCCTCCTCGCCGATGCCCTGCCGGGCCAGCTCGGCGTTGGCGGCCTCGACCAGATAGCCGGTCTGGCCCTCCATGCCGGGGGTGGCCTTCGGCGCCTTCGGCACGGGGAACTTCTGGGCGTCGCGGACGGCCGGGTCGAGCTTGCCCATCTCGACCATGTTGTTCAGGACGTACGTCCAGCGCTCGGTCACCAGCTTCTTGCCGGTCTCCGAGGCGATGGCCCAGTCGTACTGGTGGGGGGCCTGGAGCAGGGCGGCGAGATAGGCGGCCTGGGAGACGTTCAGCTTCGACGCGTCGACGCCGTAGTACGCCTGGGCGGCGGCCTGGATGCCGTAGGCACTGCGGCCGAAGTAGCTGGTGTTGAGATAGCCGGCCAGGATGTAGTCCTTGCTCTTCTCCTGGTCGACCTTGAGGGCGATCACCAGTTCCTTGAGCTTCCGGCTGACCGTCTGGTCCTGGTTGAGGTAGTAGTTCTTGACGTACTGCTGGGTGATGGTCGAGCCACCCTGCTTGCCCTTGCCGGAGACGGTGTTCAGCAGACCCCGGGCGGTGCCCTTGAAGTCAATGCCGTTGTCCTTGTAGAAGCTCTTGTTCTCGGCGGCGACGAAGGTGTGGCGGACGTCCTGCGACAGCTCGTCCAGCTCGATGATCTCGCGGTTGACCTCGCCGGTCCGGGCCAGGACGGTCCCGTCGGCGTACTTGTAGACGTTGGACTCCATCTCGGCCTGCGCGTTGGCGGCCGGGACCGGGACCATCATGTAGATCACCGCGAAGGCGCCCATGCCGAGCAGGCAGAGGCCGAGGAAGGTGCCCAGCATCTTCTTCCAGGTGAAGAAGCGGCGTATGCCCGTGCGTCCGCTCGTCCCGCCCCGGCGCGCACCGCGCTGCCGGGCACGTCGTTCCTCGGCTCGGCCCATCGCCCGTCCAGCTCCGCTCTTCCCCGAGGGGGTCTCGTTACGGTCACCGGTATCCGGTGACCGTTCTGGTCGCAGCCGACCAAAACAGCTTAGAAAGCTAACATCGCTCGCCCTGAAAAAATCGGACTGATCACGTCATTCCGGACGTGAGAATCAGCACCCCTTCCCTGAGAAACGACCCCCGGGCCGCCCCCGGGGTTGCCTTGGAGGCCGCCACAGGTATTAATGTGTAATCACATTGCTAGCAGCGGTCGCCGAGGCGGCCGCTGTCGGCAGCAGCACGGACCGGCGGCCGGTACGGCCACCGGTGCACACGAACCCTGGGGGGACTTCATGACCACCGCCGACATGACGAGAGACCAGCACCCGACGGCGGACCCGCAGATACGGGAGTTCCCGGCGTCCAGCATCGGCGGCGGGCTCGCCCTGCTGCTGGGGGTGGCCGGGGTCGCCGCGGGCGCGCTGACCGCCGCCGCCGCAGGCGTGGTGGAGCGCGATGCCGCCCAGTTGGGGCTGATCTTCGGGGGCCTGCTGCTGGGGCTTGCCGCGCTGGTCGCCATGGCCGGGCTGAACATGGTGGAGCCCGGTGAGGCCCGGGTCGTCCAGCTCTTCGGCCGCTACCGGGGCACCGTCCGCACCGACGGCCTCCGCTGGGTCAACCCGCTCACCTCGCGGGAGCGGATCTCCACCCGGGTCCGCAACCACGAGACCGCGGTCCTCAAGGTCAACGACGCCTACGGCAACCCCATCGAGCTGGCCGCCGTGGTGGTCTGGCGGGTCGAGGACACCGCCCGGGCAATGTTCGAGGTCGACGACTTCCTGGAGTTCGTCTCCACCCAGACCGAGTCCGCGGTGCGGCAGATCGCCATCGAGTACCCCTACGACGCCCATGACGAGAACGAGCTCTCCCTCCGCGGCAACGCGGAGGAGATCACCGAGAAGCTCGGCGTCGAGCTCCAGGCCCGGGCCGAGGCCGCGGGCGTACGGATCGTCGAGTCCCGCTTCACGCACCTCGCCTACGCCCCGGAGATCGCCTCGGCCATGCTCCAGCGCCAGCAGGCGGGCGCCGTGGTGGCGGCCCGGCGGCAGATCGTGGACGGCGCGGTCGGGATGGTCGAGGCCGCGCTGACCCGGATCGGCGAGGACGGCATCGTCGAGCTGGACGACGAGCGGAAGGCGGCGATGGTCTCCAATCTGCTGGTCGTGCTCTGCGGCGACCGCTCGGCCCAGCCCGTCGTCAACACGGGCACGCTCTACCAGTGACGCCCCCGCCGCCCCCGCCACCGCCACCGCCACCGCCACCGCCACCGCCTCCGCCTCCGCGCAAGCAGGTACTGCTCCGGCTGGACCCCGCGGTGTACGACGCCCTCGCCCGCTGGGCCTCGGACGAACTGCGCAGCGCCAACGCCCAGATCGAGTTCCTGCTCCGCCGGGCCCTGGCGGAGGCCGGGCGGCTGCCGGGCGAGACCAAGCCGATCCGCAGAAGGGGCCGCCCGCCGAAGGCGGTACCGGACCCGGACGGCGGCGCGGGCAGCGGCCCGGACGGCGGCGCGGACGCGGGAGCGGGCGGCAGCGGTCCGGATACCCGCCCGGACCTGGACGCGGGAGCGGAGGGCGGAGCGGGCTGAGCCCGTACCGCCCGCCGGCCCCCGGCGCCGGGGGCCCGACGCCGGGGCCGGAGCGGCCGTGCGGACTCGTGTCCCGTACGGCCGTTCCGGCCCCTCGGCGGTGTCCGGGGCAGTGTCCCGGTGTCGCCCACCGGGCCGGACGAGAGGTCCGATTCCCGCCGGAACAACGGCCCCCGCCCGGCCAGGATCGGTGCCATGAACCGTATCGACGGAAAAACAGCACTGGTCACGGGCGGCAGCAGGGGTATCGGCGCGGCCGTCGCGGTACGCCTCGCCGAGCAGGGCGCCGATGTCGCGATCACCTACCACCGGAGCGCGGACCGGGCCGCCGGGGTGGTGGCCCGGATCGAAGCGGCCGGGCGCCGGGGACTGGCCGTCCGGGCCGACAGCGCCGACCCGGACGCGGTCCGCGCGGCCGTGGCGCGGACCGCGGACACCTTCGGCAGGCTGGACGTCCTGGTGAACAACGCCGGGGAGTTCCAGGTGGCCCCGCTGGAGGAGCTCACCTCCGAGCAGATCGACCGGACCCTGGCGGTCAATGTCCGCGCCCCGCTGGTCGCGGCCCAGGCCGCGGCGGCCCGGATGACGGACGGCGGCCGGATCATCGGCATCGGCAGCAATGTGACGACCTACATCCCCTTCCCCGGCTTCTCCCTCTACTCGGCGAGCAAGACGGCGCTCGTCGGGATGACGAAGGCGCTGGCCCGGGAGCTGGGCGGGCGGGGCATCACGGTCAATGTGGTGCACCTGGGCGCGACGAACACCGATATGAACCCGGCCGACGGGCCGCTGGCAGAGACGATCCGCGGCTATACCGCGGTGGGGCGGTACGCCGAACCGGCCGATGTCGCGGCCATGGTCGCCCATCTCGCCGGGCCGGACGCGGCCTATGTGACCGGGGCTCAGATCGCCGTGGACGGCGGCTTCACCTCGTGAGGCGGGCGCCCCGGGAAACGATCACGGGGTGATCGGCCCGCCGCCGGGCCCGCCGGAGCGGGACCGCCCGGCCCGGAACCGGCTCGTGCGGGAACCGCTCGCGCGGGACGAGCCGGGGCAGGACCGGCCGCGGCGGCCGGTCCCGGGCCCGCCGGAGCCGGACTGCGGCTCCCACGGGCCGGGCGCCCCGGTCCCGGGCGGGCCGGGGCGGGACCGTACGGCACGGGACCTGTTCGTACGGGAATCGTTCGCATGCGGCGGGCGGGTGCGGGGCCGCCTCCCTCGGGACCCGCCGGGGCGGCAGGGCCCGCTCCCGTACGGGCCGACGGGCGGGCGGACGGCTCCGCGCGACGGCACGGGTCACACCACCCGGGTCATGACGGAGTCGTAGCCGCCGCCCCCGGGGTAGACCCAGGAGCCCGAGAGCGTATTGCCGCCGTCGCCGAAGACCGCCCGGTAGTAGGCCGGGGACCCCTTCTCGCCGCCCCAGATGGTGAGGGTGTCGCCGTCGAGCTCGTAGACGTAGTCGAAGGTGTTGCCCTGGCTGTCGTAGTAGCGGGAGCGGATGTCCTCGCCCGGCTGCTCCGCGCCGAACTCCTTCAGCCGGCCGATGACCTCGATCCCGGTCACGGGCTGCCCGAACTGCTCCAGGCGGATGTCCTGGAGCAGGAAGAAGCCGCCTTCCAGCCAGCGGTAGGTGACGGTGCCCTCGACCCCGCCGCTCACGGCCCAGGTGCCGGTCAGCCGGTCGAGCGCGCGCAGGGCGGCGTCCGGGCCGGGGGTCGCACCGTCGGCGTTCTCGTCGGTGTTCCCGGAAGCGGTCTCGGGAGCGGTCTCGGTGGTGGCGGTGTGCTCGGTCATGGCTCGCTGTCCTTCCGCGGTGGTGGTGCGCTTGCGCGGCGCCGCTGCGCCGTTGCCCGTATGACGGGCGGCCCGCGGGAAAGGAATCGGCGGCGCTTCTGTGACCCGCGTCACTCCGCCAGGGTGAGCGGGAGCCCGGCCGACAGCCCGGGGTCGAAGGTGATGATCTCGGCGATCAGACCGTCCACGACGGTCAGGACATCGATGTTGACCGCGGTGAACACGGTCTCGCCCGCGCGGCGCACATAGTTGACGGCCGCGGGCCGGCGGTTGACCGCGTACGCGACCGAGCGCCACTCGCCCCAGGCCCCGCCCCCTTCCAGCACCGGGCGCCACAGGCCGAGAATCGCCTCCCGCCCGTCGAAGACCAGACGGTGCGGGGGCATGGTCTGGCGGGCGTCCTCGCGCAGCAGCAGGGCGAGCGCGGACAGGTCGGCGTCGCGGGAGGCGGCCAGGTAGCGCTGGAGCAGTTCCCGTTCGGCGGCGCTGGGTTCGGTGGCGGCGCCCCATTCGGAGCGCTGTTCGGGCAGATGCGCGCGGAGGGTCGTACGGGCCCGCTGGAGTGCGCTCTTGACCGCGGGGAGGGTCATGTCGAGGGTGTCCGCGGTCTCCTGGGCGGGCCATCCCGCGATGTCGCGGAGGATCAGCACCGCCCGCTGGCGGGGCGGCAGATGCTGGATGACGGCGAGGAAGGCCAGCTCGACGGTCTCCCGGGCGATCGCGACGGCATGGGGTTCCCCGCTGCCGGGGGCGGCCAGGTCGAGGAGGTGGTCGGGGTAGGGCTGGAGCCAGGTGACCTCGGCGAGGGCGGCGGCCGGGGATCCGGCACCGTCGGCGGTGAGCGCGGTCTCGCGGGTGCGGGCGGGTCCGCGGAGGAAGTCGAGGGCGGCGTTGGTGGCGATCCGGTAGAGCCAGGCCCGGAAGGTGGAGCGGCCCTCGAAGGCCTCGCGCCGCCGCCACGCCTTGAGCAGGGTCTCCTGCACCAGGTCCTCGGCGTCGGTGAAGGAGCCGAGCATCCGGTAGAGGTGGACCCGCAGCTCATGGCGGTAGCGCTCGGCGAGGGCGGTGAAGACCGCTTCGCCGCCGGTGCGGATCGTCTCGGCGGACGGTTCGTCCGCGGTCCGGCCCGTACGTCCCCGGGCCGTACCGGTCTCCGTCGCCGTCCCCGTACCGGTCCCGCTCCCCTGGCTGCTCATACGCCCCTTCGTATCACCCGGGGGGTTCCGGTCCGGCCATCACCGCCCCCCGGCCTCCGGGGCGGGCGGAGGGCGCGGCGGGGGCAGGCGGTCCGGGGCTCGCCCCGGGCCGTCCGGACCTTCGGGGCGAACCGATTAACATCGGAAGGAGCGATAGGAGGAAGGTATCAATGGTCACGCCGAACCGGGGTAAACAGCCCAGCCTGTCACAGCTGCGGGCGTTCGCGGCTGTTGCTGAGCATCTGCACTTCCGGGACGCGGCCGCGGCCATCGGTATGAGCCAGCCCGCGCTCTCCGGGGCCGTATCGGCGCTGGAGGAGACCCTCGGGGTGCAGCTCGTGGAGCGGACCACCCGGAAGGTGCTGCTCTCCCCCGCCGGCGAGCGGCTGGCGGCCCGCGCCAAGGCCGTGCTGGACGCCGTCGGGGAGCTGATGGAGGAGGCGGCGGCGGTCCGGGCCCCCTTCACCGGCGTGCTGCGGCTCGGGGTGATCCCGACGGTGGCGCCCTATCTCCTTCCCGATGTACTCAGGCTGGTCCAGGGCACCTATCCCGACCTCGACCTCCAGGTGCACGAGGAACAGACCTCGTCCCTGCTGGACGGGCTGGCCGCCGGACGGCTGGACCTGCTGCTGCTGGCGGTGCCGCTGGGCGTGCCGGGGGTCACCGAGATCCCGCTGTTCGACGAGGACTTCGTGCTGGTGACCCCGGGGGGCCACCCCCTCGGCGGGCGCCACGACCTGCCGCGCGAGGTGCTCCGGGAGCTGCCGCTGCTGCTGCTCGACGAGGGGCACTGCCTGCGCGACCAGGCGCTGGACGTCTGCCGCGAGGCGGGCCGCGACGAGGGGACCCCGGTCACGACGACGGCCGCGGGCCTGGCCACGCTGGTGCAGCTGGTGGCGGGCGGCCTCGGGGTGACGCTGCTGCCGCGGACCGCGGTGGAGGTGGAGACCGGCCGGGGCGGCCTGCTGACCGGCCGGTTCGCCGAGCCCGCCCCGGCCCGCCGGATCGCTCTGGCGACCCGCACCGGGGCGGCCCGCCAGAGCGAGTTCGAGGAGTTCGCCCGGTCGCTGCGGAGCGCCCTGGCGTCCCTTCCGGTACGGGTGCGCACCGAGGCCGACGCGGGGACCGGGCCCGGGGTCTGAGGGCGCCGCCCCTGGGCCGGGGCGGGACGGGGCGCCGGAGACCCGGTGCGCCCGGGCAGCCGGAAGACCGGGACCGGGCACCCCCCTGGCGCCCGGTCCCGGTCGTACCGCATTCGTACCGTCGTACCGCATTCGTACCGCGGTCGTACCGCGCGGCTACTCCGTACGCAGACCGTCGGGCCGCATCATCCGGTAGAGCGGGGGCATGGCCAGCCCCGTCACCACCACGATGACTCCGACGCCCGCTCCGGCCACCGGGAGGAAGCCCCACCGGTCGGCCACCTCGGCCCCGACCAGTTCGAGCATCACCAGCCCGAGGCCGATACCGCCCGCGATCGCCAGGACCGTGCCGAGGAGCACCGGAAGCGCGGTCTGCCAGAGCACCGACCAGGCAATGGTGGACCGGCGGGTACCGAAGGCCACCAGGACCGAGAGCAGCTTGCGCCGCTCCCGCAACTGCTCGATCTGGGAGACCAGCATCGAACCGGCGATCAGCAGCATGGTCACCAGCGAGCCGATCAGCAGCCCGCTGCGGACCTTGGCGAACTTGTCGTCCTCCTCGACGGTGAGGAACTGGACGACGCTCGCCCTGGGGTCGATCCCGGCCACGGCGTTGCGGATGTGCTCCGCGGCCTCGGGCACCTTCTCGTTGATGAAGACGAGAGTCCGGACGCCCGCGGCGGGGAAGCTCCGGAGGTCGACGGCGCCCGGGGTGGCGAGGATGCCGGCGTGTTCGTCGCCCATCGCGTCGGCGTGGGCCACGACCGTTGCCGAACCCTTCGGCAGGGACCAGGTCCCGGGCCGCCCGCCGTCCTTCGCGGCACTGTCGCCGGAGTCCGGCTCCACCGTGGCGTACGGCTTGCCGAGAGCGGCGGACCTGGTGATCTCCGCCGCCCGCTCTTTGTCCTTGCCGACGGCGACGAAGGCGTCGCCGTCCCGGCACGAGGAGATCCGGGCCAGTTCGCGCAGGGTGGCGCAGTCGCCGACGGTCAGGGTGAGGCTCTCGACCTGCACGGCCCCGGCCTCGGCCTCCTCCGGGGTGGGGGGAGGCAGGTGGAGGCGCGTCTGCACCGTGTCGGTGACCTTCCGGACGCCGTCCGTGCGCTCGAATCCGGCGACCATCCGACGGGCCGACTCGGCGTCGGTGAAACCGGTTTCGGCGCTCAGCACGGTCAGGCCGGGCTGCCCCTCCTTGTTCTTGACGAAGTCGCCTTCGACCGCGGAGAACAGCATCTGGAGCGCGATCCCCCCGGCCACCGCGACCATGATCCCGCTGACCGCGCGGGCGGCCGCGCCGCTGCTCAGCTGGAGTCTGCGGACGGCGAGCTGCCAGGGCACCGGACCGCCGCGCAGCCTGCCGACGGCGGTGTCGACGAGCCAGGGCAGCAGGGTCGTCAGCCCGACGAGCACCAGCACCGCTCCGGCGGCGATCGGGAAGACCGCGGGATTGGCCTCGTTCCGGTCGATCCGGCCGGTGAGCAGCACTGCCAGTCCGGCGGCCGTGAGCAGCAGCCGCCACCACAGCCTGCGGGACGCGGGGGTGGTCTGCCGGACCACGCCGAGCGGCTCGATGGCCACCGTACGCAGGGCGAACAGGGTGACCGCGACGGCCGAGACGGGCACGGCCACCAGGGTCAGCGCGCCCAGCAGCGGACTCGGCATCACATCCGCCGGGAAGGCGCTCAGACCGTAGAGACCGATTTCCGCGGCGAGCGGCCGGACCGCGGAGAACAGCCCGATACCGGCGGCCAGTCCGAGCAGCGCCCCGAAGAGCGCCTCGCCGGCCGCGATCCGGCGGACCGACCGGGCGTCAACGCCGACCAGGCGGAGCGCCGCCAGCCGCCGGTCGCGCCGCTCACCGCCGAACCGGACGGCGGCGGCGACGAACACGGCCACCGGCACCAGCAGCACCACGCAGATCAGAATGATCAGGACGACGAGTACGGGGTTGAGCGGCTCGCCCACCATGACCTTGTCGTCGTAGGCGCTGATCCGGGTGGCGCCGAAGCCCGCCGACAGCCGGTCGTTGCCCAGGTAGAAGTAGAAATCGCGGGAGCCGAGGAGTCCCTCGTCGCCGATGGTGCCCACGATCCGGGCGTCGTAGCGCTCGGCGAGCAGCTTCCCCTCCGGGGAGCGCAGCAGTTCGCCGAAGGCGGGCGAGACGACCATCTCGCCGGGCTTCGGGAAGACGGAGACGCCCGGCGGCCGTACGGGGTCGGAGCCGTCGGCCTCCAGCAGTACGCCCTGGATGGTCCGGCCCTGGTAGGAGGTCTCGACCTGGTCCCAGAGGGCGGTGCGGTCGGTGCGGGCGGCCTCCGGCGCACCCGTGTTCTTGAGCTCGACCGGGACCCGGGCGTCGCCACGGGCTTCCCGCTGCTGGACCATGCCGGGGGCGGAGGAGGCCAGCAGGAGCATTGCGACGCCGAGGCCGACGCCGAGCGCGGTGAGGAGGGTACGGGTCCAGCCCTCGCGGCCGCCGGAGGCGCCGAAGCGGATACCGAGGGCGAGGTCGCGGGCCCAGGTGCGGACGGTCATGCGACGTACTCCAGGCCGCGGGTCTTTCCGTCGCGGACGACGACTTCCCGGTCGGAGTAGGCCGCGACCCTGGCCTCATGGGTGACGAGGACGACGGCCGCGCCGGTGGACCGGGCGGCTTCGGTGAACAGCTCCATCACCCGCTCGCCGTTGAGGGAGTCGAGGGCGCCGGTGGGTTCGTCGGCGAAGAGCACCCGGGGCGAGGTGACCAGGGAGCGGGCCACGGCGACCCGCTGCCCCTGTCCGCCGGAGACCTGGCCGGGGCGCTTGTGCCCGATGTCGTCGACCTCCAGCCGCTCCATCCACTGCCGGGCGGCGGCCTCGGCCGCCTTCCGGCCGGTTCCGGCGAGCCGCAGCGGGAGGGCGACGTTCTCGGTGCAGGTCAGTTCGGGCACCAGCTGGCCGAACTGGAAGACGAAGCCGAAGGCGGTACGGCGGAGTTTGCTGCGTTCCTTGTCGGAGAGCGAGGCCAGTTCGCGGCCCTGGTAGCGGATGGATCCGGAGTCGGGCGGCACGATGCCGGCGAGGCAGTGCAGCAGGGTCGACTTGCCGGAGCCCGAGGGTCCCATGATGGCGACGACCTCACCGGCGTGGACGGAGAAGTGGGCGCCGTCCAGGGCGGGGGTGGGGCCGTACGCCTTGCGCAGGTCCTCGGCGACGAGCAGGGCTCCTTCGGTGGTCATGCGCCTACCTCCTGGGCGAGACGGTCCAGCCGGGCCGCGGTCAGTTCCAGCCAGCGCAGATCGGCTTCCAGATGGAAGAGGGCGTGGTCGCAGATCAGCTGGTCGGCGAAGTCGCCGCGGCGCTTGCGGTCGGTCAGGATCCGCATCAGCCGCAGATGCTCGGAGCGCTGCGTGTCGAGCAGCTCGGCCGCACCGCGTCCGGTCAGCAGCGCGATGACGACCTTGGTGTAGAGCGTGGACTGGAGGTACGGCTCCGGGGCCTCGGGCCGGGTGAGCCACTGGTCGACATCGGTGATCCCGGCTTCGGTGATCGCGTACCGCTTGCGCTCGGGCCCGTCACCGGGCTCCACCCCGTCGACCTCGACAAGGCCGTTCTTCAACAGCCGGGACATGGTCGAGTAGACCTGCCCGTAGTGCAGGGGCTTGTCGTGACCGAACTTGTCGTCGAAGGCGCGTTTCAGGTCGTAGCCATGACGAGGGCCGGACTCCAGGAGCCCGAGAAGAGTGTGACCTATGGACATGCCACGACTATACACACTAGGTATACACACCATGAATACCCAGGTCAGAGCGTTACCATCCAGGGACAATCGAAAACCTCCACCGAGACGGCCCCCGGGTCTCCCCGCCCGCTCCTCACCTCTCGCGGGCGGCCCGCACCGACGGGTCGGACGAGCTGGCGGCCGTCACCCGAAGCCCTCGGACAGCAAAGCGCCCCGCCTCTCCGTCACGGAGCCGACGGGGCGCTTTCTCTCGCTCGGACCTACGGCAGGTAGACCTTCTGCCAGTCGATAGAGCTCATGCTCAGGGCCGCCTCGGCGAGCTCCCGCGCGGAAGCGGTCTTGAGGTTCGCCCTGCTCGTGTCGATCCAGCCCTGAACGTTGGCGTAGCCCTGCTCCCGGTACTCGACGGCTTGAATCAGACATTCGAGCTTGTCCGCGTCGCGCGCACAGACCACTTCGAGCGAGTCTCCGTTCTCGTACTCCGAGACCACGCTCTGCGCCCCGGCCCGGACCGCCGGGTGGGCGGCGGAAACCTGGTCCGCGGTGACCTTCTCGTTCGAGGCCGCGTCCAGGTACCGCCTGCCGATGTGCGGGATGTCCCCGACCCGGGTCTCCTGCGTGTCGTGCCACAGGCCCAGCAGGGCGGCCTTTGCCGGGTCGGCGCCTTCCATCATGGCAAGAACACTGGCGATCAGTCCGACACGGAAGGAGTGCTCGCCGATCGTCTCGGGATCCTTGACCCCCGCGATCCACCACCCCGACCTCTTGGCCCGCTTCAGCATCCCCATCTCCAGCAGGAAGCCTGCGGTGCCCTTTGCCGTATCGTCCGCCATCTGGCCCTCCGGTCCTGTCACGTGCGCCGCTCGCGTAGAACGTAGTGCACAGCCGTGGGCTCCCGCTCGGCCCGAGCGGAGATTCGATCACCGTCGAGCAACTCCGGTGCGGCCTGCTGACCGGCCGGTTCGCCGAGCCCGCCCGGAGGCTGAGGACGCCACCCCTGGGCCGGAGGCGCCGGAACCCCGTGTCCCCCGGGCAGCCGGAAGCCCGGGACCAGGCGCCCCCCGACTGCCTGGTCCCGGGTGCAGGTGACGGCCCGCCGGGCGGGCCGTATACCCGGGCGCCGCTACTCCGTACGCAGGCCGTCCGGGCGCATCATCCGGTAGAGCGGGGGCATGCTCAGCGCCGTCACCAGCGCGATGACCCCGATGCCCGCTCCGGCCACCGGGAGGAAGCCCCACCGGTCGGCCGCCTTGAACCCGACCAGTTCGAGCATCACCAGCCCGAGGCCGATGCCGCCCGCGATCGCCAGGACCGTGCCGAGAAGTACTGTGAGCGCGGTCTGCCAGAGCACCGACCAGGCAATGGTGGACCGGCGGGTACCGAAGGCCACCAGGACCGAGAGCAGCTTGCGCCGCTCCCGCAACTGCTCGATCTGGGAGACCAGCATCGAGCCGGCGATCAGGAGCATGGTCGCCAGGGAGCCGATCACCAGTCCCCTGCGGACGTTGGCGAACAGCCTTTCCTCATCGGCATTCCGGAGCTGGGCGACAGTGGCCGCGGAGTCGGCCGCGGCCACGGTGTTGCGGACGTGCTCCGGGACATCGGGCACCTTGTCGTCGGTGGAGACCATGGCCCTGACGCTCGTGACGGAGAAGCTCCGGAGGTCGACGGAGCCCGGGGTGGCGAGGATGCCGGGTTGTTCGTCGCCCATCGTGTCCTTGTCGGCCTGGACGATCGATGAGCCCTTCGGCAGGGACCAGGTCCCGGGCTGCCGAGCCTTCCCGGCTTCGCCTTTGCCACGGTTCGGCGCCGCCGTCATGAACGGCTTGCCGAGGCCCGCGGACCGGGCGATCTCCGCCGCCCGCTTCTTGTCCCAGCCGGCGGCCACGAAGGCGTCGCCGTCCCGGCACGAGGAGATCCGCGCCAGTTCGCGCAGGGTGGGACAGTCGCCGACGGTCAGCGTGAGCATCTCGCTGTACCCCCCGGACGCGGCATCCTCCGGGGTCTTCGGGGGGACGTAGAGGTGGGTCTGCACCGTGTCGGTGACCTTCAGCACCCCGTCCGTCCGCTCCAGGTCGGCAACCGTCCGAAGGGCCGTCCCGCCACCGGCAAAGGAGGCGTTGACGCTCAGCACGGTCCGGCCCGGCGGTTCGTCGTGCTCCGGTACGAAGTCGCCCTCGGCCCCGGAGAACAGCATCTGGAGCGCGATCGCCCCGGCGACCGCGACCATGATCCCGCTGACCGCGCGGGCCGCCTGGCCGCTGTTCAGCTGGAGTCTGCGGACGGCGAGCTGGTAGGGCACCGGACCGCCGCGCAGCCTGCCGACGACGGTGTCGACGAGCCAGGGCAGCAGGGTCGTCAGCCCGACGAGCACCAGGACCGCTCCGGCCGCGATGGGGAGGGTATCGGCGCCGCCCGGGCCGATCCGGCTGGTGAGAAGCAGCGCCAGTCCGGCGGCCGTGAGCAGCAGCCGCCACCACAGCCTGCGGGACGCGGGGGTGGTCTGCCGGATCACCCCGAGCGGCTCGATGGCAACCGTACGCAGGGCGAACAGGGTGACCATGACGGCCAGGACGGGCACGGCCACCAGAGTCAGCCCGCCCAGCGGCGGGCTCGGCATCACATCCGTCGTGAGGGCGCTCAGCTCCTGGTGTTCGATCCGCCCGGCGAGCGGCCGGACCGCGAAGAACAGCCCGATGCCCACGGCAAGTCCGAGCAGCGCCCCGAAGAGCGCCTCACCGGCCGCGATCCGGTGGACCATCCGGGTGTCGGCGCCGACCAGGCGGAGCGCCGCCAGCCGCCGGTCGCGCCGCTCGCCGCCGAAGCGGACGGCGGTGGCCACGAACACGGCCACCGGCACCAGCAGCACCACGCAGATCAGAATGATCAGGACGACGAGTACGGGGTCGATGGGCGAGGCCGTCCATGCGCTGCTGCCATAGCCGCTGATCCGGGTGCCGCCGCCGGCCGGTGAGAGCTGGGCGTTGCCGAGGTAGAAGTAGAGCTCGCGGGAGCTGAGGAGTCCCTCGTCGCCGATGGTGCCCACGATCCGGGCGTCGTAGCGCTCGGCGAGCAGCTTCCCCTCGGGGGAGCGCAGGAGTTCGCCGAGGGCGGGCGAGACGACCATCTCGCCGGGCCTCGGGAAGGCAGAGACGCCCGGCGGCCGTACGGGGTCGGAGCCGTCAGCCTTCAGCAGTACGCCACGGACGTCCCGGTCCCGGTAGGAGGTCTGGACCAGGCTCCAGAACACGGTGCGATCGGTACGGGGAGGCTCCGACCGGTCGAGGCCCTTCGGCTCGGCCGGGAGCCGGGCACCGGCCCGGGCGTCGCGATTTTCGATCATGCCGGGGACGGAGGCGGCCAGCAGGAGCATCACGACGCCGAGGCCGACACCGAGCGCGGTGAGAACGTTGCGAATCCAGCCCTCGCGGCCGCCGGAAGCGCCTAAGCGGATACCGAGGGCGAGGTCGCGGGCCCAGGTGCGGACGGTCATGCGACGTACTCCAGGCCCCGGGTCTTTCCGTCGCGGACGACGACTTCCCGGTCGGAGTAGGCCGCGACCCGGGCCTCGTGGGTGACGAGGACGACGGCCGCGCCGGTGGACCGGGCGGCTTCGGTGAACAGCTCCATCACCCGCTCGCCGTTGAGGGAGTCGAGAGCACCGGTCGGCTCGTTGGCGAAGAGCACCCGGGGCGAGGTGACCAGCGAACGGGCGACGGCAACCCGCTGCCCCTGCCCGCCGGAGACCTGGCCGGGACGCTTGTGCCCGATACCGGAAGGCCCCGTCACGGCAACGACCTCACCGGCGTGCACGGAGAAGTGAATGCCGTCGAGAGCGGGGGTCGGACCGTAGGCCTTGCGTAAGTCCTCGGCGACCAGCAGGGCTCCTTCGGCGCTCATACGCCCACCTCCCGCGCGAGACGGTCCAGCCGGGCAGCGGTCAGTTCCAGCCAGCGCAGATCGGCTTCCAGATGGAACAGTGCGTGGTCGCAGATCAACTGGTCGGCGAAGTCGCCGCGGCGCTTGCGGTCGGTCAGGATCCGCATCAGCCGCAAATGCTCGGACCGCTGCGTGTCGAGCAGCTCGGCCGCACCGCGCCCGGTCAGCAGCGCGATGACCACCTTGGTGTAAAGCGTGGACTGGAGGTACGGCTCCGGGGCCTCGGGCCGGGTCAGCCACTGGTCGACATCGGTGATCCCGGCTTCGGTGATCGCATACCGCTTGCGCTCGGGCCCGTCACCGGGCTCCACCCCGTCGACCTCGACGAGACCGTTCTTCAACAGCCGGGACATGGTCGAGTAGACCTGCCCGTAGTGCAGGGGCTTGTCATGACCGAACTTGTCGTCAAAGGCACGTTTCAAGTCGTAGCCATGACGAGGACCGGATTCCAGAAGCCCGAGAAGAGTGTGGCCTAAGGACATGCCGCGACTATACACACGAGGTATACACGCCATGAATACCCGAGCGGGAGCCTTTCCGGCCAATCCCCAGCGGGACGGAATATCATCCTCCGGGCGACCGGACGGGCCCTCCTATTGATTGGAGGACCGGATCACAGTGACCCGATTGATCAATTTCACCGCCGATCGCAGGTGTGACAGGGTGGTTTTGTCCAACCCCTCAGCACCATGGAGTGACACTGTGCTCACTGTCGGCGACCAGTTCCCCACCTTCGAACTGACGGCCTGCGTCTCGCTCGAGAGCGGCAAGGAGTTCGAGGTCATCAACCACAAGTCCTACGAGGGCAAGTGGAAGGTCGTCTTCGCGTGGCCGAAGGACTTCACCTTCGTCTGCCCGACCGAGATCGCCGCCTTCGGCAAGCTGAACGACGAGTTCGCCGACCGCGACGCCCAGGTCCTCGGCTTCTCCGGTGACTCGGAGTTCGTCCACCACGCCTGGCGCAAGGACCACGCCGACCTGCGTGACCTGCCCTTCCCGATGCTGGCCGACTCCAAGCACGAGCTGATGCGCGACCTCGGTATCGAGGGCGAGGACGGCTTCGCGCAGCGCGCCGTCTTCATCGTCGACCCGAACAACGAGATCCAGTTCACGATGGTGACCGCCGGTTCCGTCGGCCGTAACCCCAAGGAGGTCCTGCGGGTCCTCGACGCCCTCCAGACGGACGAGCTGTGCCCGTGCAACTGGACCAAGGGCGAGGACACCCTGGACGCCGGCGCGCTGCTGGCCGGTGAGTGACCCATGTCGCTCGACGCGCTGAAGTCCGCCATACCGGACTACGCCAAGGACCTGAAGCTCAACCTGGGCTCGGTCATCGGCAACAACGACAAGCTCTCCGCGCAGCAGCTGTGGGGCACGGTCCTGGCCACCGCGATCGCCTCGCGCAGCCCGATCGTCCTGCGTGAGCTGGAGCCGGAGGCCAAGGCGAACCTCTCGCCCGAGGCGTACAACGCCGCCAAGGCCGCTGCCGCGATCATGGCGATGAACAACGTCTTCTACCGCACCCGGCACCTGCTCTCCGACCCGGAGTACGGCACGCTCCGCGCCGGTCTGCGGATGAACGTGATCGGCAACCCGGGCGTGGAGAAGGTCGACTTCGAGCTGTGGTCGCTCGCCGTCTCCGCCGTCAACGGCTGCGGCCAGTGCCTCGACTCGCACGAGCAGGTGCTCCGCAAGGCGGGCGTGGACCGCGAGACGGTCCAGGAGGCGTTCAAGATCGCTTCCGTCGTCCAGGCCGTGGGCACCACGCTGGAGTCCGAGGCCGCGCTCGCGGGCTGACCCCCGGGCAACGCAACGGCGAAGGGCCCGTACGACATCGGTCGTACGGGCCCTTTCCCGTGTCCCGCCGTACCGTTTCCAGCACCGCACCGCGGTACGGCGGGATCCGGAACCCGGCCGCGGGTACGGCGGGG
Organism: Streptomyces sp. NPDC003691; assembly: GCF_053981115.1. NCBI lineage: Bacteria > Bacillati > Actinomycetota > Actinomycetes > Kitasatosporales > Streptomycetaceae > Streptomyces > Streptomyces sp. NPDC003691. The sequence continues at coordinate 29,949 of NZ_JBSFNQ010000052.1, forward strand.
ATCCGAACGGATCCCGGTACGGCGGGGACCCGGAACGGATCAGTCCCGGCCGCCGCGGAGTTCCTTCAGCAGCGCTCCCGCATCCGCCGCCAGGGCCTTCCGGCTCTCCTCGGTCTCGGCCAGGGCCGGCGGCGGTCCGCTCTCCTCACCCGACCAGTAGGAGTAGAGCTGTACCTGGAGCACCGCCTGCCCGTCGAGGACATGGAGCGCGTGGCCGCCCCCGCCCTCGTTCATGCGGTACGCGCGCTCACCGAATCCCGTCACCGGCTCGGCCTTGACATGCATCCGCGCCGCCTGCGCCCTGACCTGCGCGTCGAACTCGGGCCCCGGGTCGGTCTTCCGGTGCAGTGTGTAGCTGATGTGGACCCCGATGCTCGGCTCGGGCTCCGTCCCCTTCTCCGGCGCGACGGACGACAGCGCGCCGTTGTGCCCGAGCATCAGGCTGCAGTGCGCCTGGTCCATCGCCGGGTGCGCGAACTTCTCCGGGTTCCGGGACGACACCTTGCCGTGGACCGCGGCGAGTTCCTGCACGGCGGCCGACTCGCACAGATCCGAGACCGCCCGGTACGGGCCGGGGTCCGGGTCCCCGCCGGTCACGGCCGAGTACGCGAACAGTCCGCCCGCCCAGAGCAGCGAGGTCGCCACCACTCCCACGACACCCCACTGCCAGGCCCTCAGCGGTGGTCTGCGCTCCGCCCGGCCCGACTCCAGCCGGTCGTCGCGGTCACCGCGGTCATCACCGTGGTCGCGGCCGTCGCCCCGCTCGTCGTACTCCTCGTCCCGGTCCGGGACCCCGGGCGGTCCGGGCAGCAGCGGGCCCTGCTCCGGCGGGCCGTCGCCCACCAGCTCGGGTTCGGAAATCATCGCGCGTCCCCTTCTGTTGTCGCCGCCGTACCTCCTGGTCCGTCCGGCCCGTCCGGCCCGTCCGGCCGGTCCGGGGCCGGTCCGGCGGGCGGCCGAACCGCGCTCTCCGGCCGGTCCGCCGCCCGCGGGCCCGGTACGGCCTCCGCCGGAGCCGCGGGCCGCTCCACCGGGCCCGCCGTGGACACCACGGGCACCGTCGACACCTCCGACACCACGGGTACCGCGCCGGGCGCCGTCCGCTCCTTCAGTGACTGCTCGCGGCCGTAGGCGCGCAGATAGCCGACGACCGTATTGCCCACGGCGACCAGCGGTACGGCCACCACCGCGCCGCCGATCCCGGCCGTGAGCCCGCCGACCGCCACCGAGAGGACCACGGCCAGGGGGTGCACCCGGACCGCGCGGCCCAGGATGAACGGCTGGAGCACATGGCCTTCGATCTGCTGTACCGCCAGCACCACGACCAGCACCATCAGCGCGGTGAACGGCCCCTGGGTCACCAGTGCCACAACTACCGCCAGAGCACCCGAGATAACCGCGCCGACCAGCGGGATAAAGGCGAACAGGAAGATGAAGACGGCGAGCGGGACCGCCATCGGGACATCGAGGAAGTAGATCCCGAGACCGATGAAGATGGCGTCGATCAGGGCCACCAGCACCGTGCCCCGCACATAGGCGGTCAGGGTGCGCCAGGCCCGCGGACCGGCCCCGGCGACGCCCTCCCGGGCCTGCGCGGGCACCAGCTTCAGCGTCCAGTGCCAGATCCGGTCGCCGTCGTAGAGCAGGAAGAGCGTGGAGAACATCGCCAGCAGGATGCCGGTGAGGATCTCCACCATCACCGTGACGCCCTGGAGTCCGGCGGAGGTGATCTCCTGGGTGTTGTTGCCGATCGCCTGGCTGAAGTTGTCGGCGATGTCGTTGATCTGCGACTCGGTGACATGGAAGGGGCTGTCCAGCAGCCAGCGCTTCCCCTCTTCGATACCGGCCCTGACCTTCTCGGACAGGGTGTCGAGGTTCTCCATCACCTGCCAGACCACGAACCAGCCGACCAGGCTGATCACCACGAATCCGACGACGACGGTGACCGCGGTGGCGGGCCCGCGCGGCATCCCCCACCGCTTGAGCCGGGCCACGGTCGGATGGAGCAGGGCCGTGATCAGCAGGGAGGCGACGAAGGAGAGCATCACCAGCTGCACCGCGCTGATGACCTTCATCAGCACCCAGAACACCCCGGCGAGCACCAGCAGCCGCCAGCCGGCCTCGGCGGCGACCCGGATGCCCCAGGGGATGGCCGAGGTCGGATCGGGCCGCGGCGGTACGGCGGGGGCGTACGCGGGCGGCGCGGGCACGATCACCGCCGGACCGTCCCCGGCGGTCCGCTCCCCGGCGCCGCCGCCCGCGGTCCGCCCGCCGTCCGTGTCCCCGGAGCTCCCGGAGTCCCTGGTGCTCCCGGCGTCCTCGTCAGCGGCGTCGGCGGCGGCCCGTCGCTCCTGCAACAGCTCGGCCGCCCGGCCGAGTCCGGCCGCGGCACCCGCCAGCCAGCCAGGAATCCGTGACATGACGTTTTCCCTGCCCCCCATGCTCTCCCCCAGTCGCCCGGCGCTCCGGGACCGACGACGCTACAACACACACGCCGGAACCCCTCACCGTAGGGACGGTGAGGGGTTCCGTGAAGTTGAGCGGCGGACCGTGCGGCCGGGTACCGGTCAGTACCAGCGGTTCTTCTGCCAGAAGTCCCAGGCGCCGCAGGGGCTGCCGTAGCGGTCGTTCATGTAGTTCAGGCCCCATTTGATCTGGGTGGCCGGGTTGGTGCGCCAGTCGGGACCCGCCGAGGCCATCTTGCTGGCGGGGTACGACTGCACCAGCCCGTACGCGCCCGAGGACGGGTTGGTCGCCGTATAGCGCCAGCCCGACTCCTTGGTCACGATGCTGCTGAAGCACTGGAAGTCGCCGGCCGACATCATCTGCCGGGCCATGTCCTTGACCTCGGCGATGGTGTACGAGGCCTTGGCGGTGAAGCTGGAGGCGTCGCGGGCCTTGTCGCGCTGGGCGCGCTCCTTGGCCTCTTCGCGGTCCTTCTTCGCCTTGGCCTCGGCGGCGGCCTTCTTCTCCTTGGCCGACTTGGCGGCCGCGACGCGCGCGGACTCCTCCGCCGACTTCTTGGCGGTGGCTTCGGCGGCGGCGGCCTGGGCACCGGCCTGCTCGGCGAGTGCCACGGCCTGTACCTGGGCCTGTTCGCCCGAGGGGACATCCGCGAGGAGGGTCGTCGCGTCGGACGCGGCCGTCTCCACATTGTCCGAGGACTGTGGGTTGCCCGAGGCAACGCCGACGACGGCTCCGACGGTGGTGACCGCGGTGGCCGATGCCACCGCGAATCCCCGGACCGAGATCCGGCTCACACGGTTTCCTTCCAGCATCACCCGCACAGGTGACCCCGCGGGCGAATCGTGCCCCTGGCGCTGGCCTCCACTGAAACGGGTCACGGGAGGCACTGGCCCGCGGTCAACTCCCGTCGCGGGAGTGGCCGGTGATGCTTTCCGGGCGGCACACGACGGTCGGTTGTGGAGTTGTGGGAGTGGTGCTGGGCACCACAGGTGATCCATGGGTGTCGTGTGCGGGGCCTGACGGAAGCAAGACTTTGCCGGAACCCGGCACCGCAAGGCAATTCCCGGTCGGGTGGGAAAGCTCACATGGCCTACCCGCCGTTTTTTCGGTCGAACGCCGGTACGGAACGACGCCGCCCCGCTAGGCTCTTGCGTCTTTCGCGGGACGGCGCCGTAAAGGACCGTAAAGGTCTGCAAAGGCTCCCCAAGGGCAGGGAAGCCCTGTTAGCGGATCAGAGGTGTACGTCCTCCAGCATTTCGGTCACCAGGGCGGCGATCTGGGAGCGCTCGGAGCGGGTGAGGGTGACATGCGCGAAGAGCGGATGCCCCTTCAGCTTCTCGACCACGGCGACCACTCCGTCGTACCGGCCGACCCGCAGATTGTCCCGCTGGGCCACATCGTGGGTCAGGACGACCCGGGAGTTGGCGCCGATCCGGGACAACACGGTGAGCAGGACGTTCCGCTCCAGCGACTGGGCCTCGTCGACGATGACGAAGGCGTCGTGCAGCGAGCGCCCCCGGATATGGGTGAGCGGCAGGACCTCCAGCATCCCGCGGCCCAGGACCTCCTCGATGACCTCCCGGCCCGCGACCGCCGACAGCGTGTCGAAGACGGCCTGGGCCCAGGGGTTCATCTTCTCGGCCTCGGTGCCGGGGAGATAGCCCAGTTCCTGGCCGCCGACCGCGTACAGCGGACGGAAGACCATCACCTTCTGGTGCTGACGGCGCTCCAGGACCGCTTCCAGTCCGGCGCAGAGCGCGAGCGCCGACTTGCCGGTGCCGGCCCGGCCGCCGAGGGAGACGATGCCGACGTCGGGGTCGAGCAGCAGGTCCAGGGCGATGCGCTGTTCCGCGCTGCGGCCGTGGATACCGAAGGCCTCGCGGTCGCCGCGGACCAGCCGGACGTTCCCGTCCGGGGTGACCCGGCCCAGGGCCCGGCCGCGCTCGGACTGGAGCACCAGACCGGTGTGGACGGGCAGCTCGGCGGCCTCGGGGACGTAGACGCTCTCCTCTCCCCCGTACAGCAGGTCGACCTGGTCGGCGGGGAGGGCGAGTTCGGCCATGCCGGTCCAGCCGGAGCCGGAATCCGTGATGGCGAGCTCGGCGCGGTACTCCTCGGCGAGCAGCCCGACCGACGACGCTTTGATCCGCAGCGGCAGGTCCTTGGAGACGACGGTGACGTCGTACCCCTCGGCCTGGAGGTTCCTCGCCACCGCCAGGATCCGGGAGTCGTTGTCGCCCAGCCGGTAGCCGGCCGGGAGGATCCCGGGATCGGAGTGGTTCAGCTCGACCCGGAGCGTGCCGCCGAGTTCGCCGAGCGGCAGCGGCGCGTCGAGCCTGCCGTACCGGATGCGGAACTCGTCCAGCAGACGCAGGGCCTGGCGGGCGAAGTAACCCAGTTCCGGATGGTGCCGCTTGGCCTCCAGCTCGGCGATGACCACGATCGGGAGCACGACTTCGTGCTCCTCGAAGCGGTTCGGGGCGTTCGGGTCGGCCAGCAGGACGCTGGTGTCGAGAACGTACGTGCGCCGGTCGGGCGTGCGGCGCTTAGTGCTGTTCACCACGGAAGGACGTACCCCCTCGGAAGAGGTCGACGGAGCGGTGCCGTCGCGGGCCAGGGCCCGCCCGCCACTGACGGCGGGGGACCGGCCCCGCCGTCAGGCGGGGAAAGGAGCCGGGCTGCGGGCCGCAGTGCACGGGCCGAGCTCCGGCCCTCCGCGTGGTCCGCACCGCCGGTGCGTGCCTTCGTGTGCAAAGGGCCTCCCGGGCGGGCGGCCGGAGCCGCCCACGGAGATCCGGCGTCCGAGGACCGGGCGCCGACCTGCTGGGAATATGCCCTCGATCATGCGCGGCCATGCCCCGGTCGGGGACGGCGGATGGCCGAACAGTGGGTGAAGGGACCGGAAAGCCCCCTGGCGGGGGTCGGGTCAGCCGCCGTAGCGGCGGTGGCGGGCCGCGTAGTCGCGCAGCGCCCGCAGGAAGTCGACCTTGCGGAAGGCGGGCCAGAAGACCTCGCAGAAGTAGTACTCGGAGTGCGCGCTCTGCCAGAGCATGAAGCCGGAGAGGCGCTGCTCGCCGCTGGTGCGGATGACCAGGTCGGGGTCGGGCTGGCCGCGGGTGTAGAGGTGCTCGGAGATCAGGTCGATGTCGACGATCTCCGCCAGCTCCTCGAAGCTGGTGCCCTTCTCGGCGTGCTCGTGCAGCAGGGAGCGGACCGCGTCCGCGATCTCCTGGCGGCCGCCGTAGCCGACGGCGACGTTGACGAGTATCCCGGTGTGGTCCGCGGTGGCCTGCTCGGCCTCCTTGAGCACGGTCTGGGTGCGGGCGGGCAGCAGGTCCAGGGTGCCGACGTGGTGGACCCGCCAGCGGCCGTCGGCCGCGAGGTCGCGGACGGACTGCTCGATGATGCCGAGCAGGGGCGTCAGCTCCTCCTCCGGCCGGTCGAAGTTGTCCGTGGAGAGCATCCAGAGGGTGACGACCTCGACATCGGTCTCGGCGCACCAGCCGAGCAGTTCGAGGATCTTGCTGGCACCGGCCTGGTGGCCCTGGGCCGCGGTGTTTCCGGCGGCCTTGGCCCAGCGGCGGTTCCCGTCGAGGATGACTCCGATGTGTTTGGGCACCTGGGCGTGGTCGAGTCGGCCTTCCACCCGGCGTGCGTAGAGCCTGTACACCAGGTCCCGCAAGTTCACAGAGTCCACCTCTCGGTCCGATTGGCTCACCCCGCCCCGGTCCGGGCCTCGGCGGACCTGGGGGTGTGGGGGACCGCGGGGTTTCCCCGGGTCCGGGTACGGGCGACGCGCACCGGCCCCGGTCCCCACCCGTGCGGTGCACACCGTCCGGGCCGTGCGGCGAATCCCTTGAAGGCGCCACAGTACTGCGCACGGGCCACCGGGGCCCAACCCGGTCTGTCACAAGTCCGTGATAAGGAGGGATACGTGACTGATTCCTCCGCTTACCTCGCCTCCCCCGGCCGCTACGACGCCATGGAGTACCGCCGCACCGGGCGCTCCGGGCTGAAGCTGCCCGCCGTCTCGCTGGGCCTCTGGCACAACTTCGGCGACGACCGCGCCCTGGACACCCAGCGGGCGATTCTGCGCCGCGCCTTCGACCTCGGCGTCACCCACTTCGACCTGGCCAACAACTACGGTCCGCCGCCCGGCTCCGCCGAGCTGAACTTCGGCAAGATCTTCGCCCAGGACTTCGCGGCATACCGGGACGAACTCATCATTTCCACCAAAGCGGGATATCTGATGCATCCCGGTCCGTACGGTGAGTGGGGCTCCCGGAAGTACCTGCTGTCGTCGCTGGACGCCTCCCTGGGCCGGATGGGCCTGGAGTACGTCGACATCTTCTACTCGCACCGCTTCGACCCGGAGACTCCGCTGGAGGAGACGATGGGCGCGCTGGCCTCCGCGGTGCAGCAGGGGAAGGCGCTGTACGCGGGTGTCTCCTCGTACAACGCCGCGCAGACGGCCGAGGCGGCGCGGCTGCTGAAGGAGATGGGCGTACCGGCCCTGATCCACCAGCCCTCGTACTCGATGATCAACCGGTGGATCGAGGACGACGGGCTGCTGGACACCCTGGAGAAGGCGGGCATGGGCTGTATCTCGTTCGTCCCGCTCGCCCAGGGGCTGCTGACCGGCAAGTACCTCCAGGGCATCCCGGAGGGCTCGCGGGCCACCCAAGGCAAGTCGCTGGACCCGGGGCTGCTCTCGGACGAGGTGGTCCGGCGGCTGAACGGCCTGAACGAGATCGCGGCCGGCCGCGGCCAGTCGCTGGCGCAGCTGGCGCTGAGCTGGGTGCTGCGGGATCCGCGGATGACCTCGGCGCTGATCGGCGCGTCCAGCGTGGCCCAGGTGGAGGAGAACATCGCCGCACTGTCGGCGGCGCCGCTGACGGCGACGGAGCTGACGGAGATCGACGCCTTCGCGGTGGACACGGCGGGGACGAACATCTGGGCCGGACGGGGTCTGGGGTAGTCGCCGTCCGGCGGGGTCCGGACCCGGCGGGGTGCGGGCCCGGCCGGGGCGGTGCCGCCCGGCTTCCGAGGGGCCCGGGGGCGGTGTCCCCGGGCCCCTCGGGGCCGGGAAAAAGAACCGGGCCGGTCCGTGGGGGGGGATACGGACCGGCCCGAGGGGGGGTTTCCACCATAACGCGTCCCCGGCGCCGGCGAGCGCAAGCGGGGCCCGCCGGGGTGTCGCCGGCCGGGCCGGGACCGTCGGACGGCGGGGCGCACGCGGGCGCGAACCCAGGGATTCCGGGGTTTTCCCGCAGGGCAGCGGTGGTGCGGACCTCCGCAGAGGCGCCGGACGGCATCCCCCGAAGGGGGAAGCCGGGTGGGGCCGCGTGTTGACGCCGCGGGCCGCTCACGGCGGCGCGGCGGGCCTCACCGCCGCGGCGGGTGCTCTGCCCGGCCGGGCCCTCCAGGCCGCAAGGCACCCGGCACCCGGGCGCCCCCGGGATACGGGTGCCCGAACCCCTGAGCACCCGGGCGGCCCGGTGCCGGGTGGGCTACGCAGCGCCCGTCTTGTTGGCGACGATCTCGTCCATGTATGTCTTGCCCCACTCGCCGAGCGGCTCCAGGGCCCGGTTCAGGGACTCGCCGAGCGGGGTGAGGGAGTACTCCACCCGGGGCGGCACCTCCCGGTAGACCTCGCGGTGGACCACCCCGTCCGACTCCAGCTCCCGCAACTGCTGGATCAGCACCTTCTCGCTGACCCCGTCCAGTGCCCGCTTCAGCGCACCGAAGCGCACCGCGCCACGGGCCTCCAGCTCCCACAGGATCAGGGGCTTCCACTTCCCGCCGACAACATCGACGGCGACATCGAGACCACAGTGGTAGACGGGCTTGCGTACGGTCACGGGCAACTCCTGGTCCGGCCCCGGTTTCACGCGGCCTGCTGACGGTTCGGCGGATCGGCGGTCGGCGGCGGCGCGCCGCTCCCCGGTTCCCTGCCGTGCGGAGACCGCGGGCCCGCCGCGTATACCGCTCCCCTCAACGAGGACCGCCACTGACCGCATTCCCGCCTGCGGTCGCGCCATGACGGCATCCCTCCCCGGTACGCCCGCCGTGAGCCGGACCGCGTCCACCGCCCGGACCCTGCTGGGGGACGGGCCGAGCCGACGGCGGGCCCGGGCCGGGCGGGGTCAGCCGTGGGCGCCGGGGGCGCGGGGCGGGCCCATTCGCAGCAGGGTGATGCCGTCCCGTTCGGCGACCTTGCGGTAGCCGTACACCCGCTGGGCCAGCTCCAGTTCGGCCCACTGCTGTTCGGGCGGATAGGGCCAGTGGCCCGCGTGGTAGGGCCAGGCGGGGGGCGCCTGGCGGTCGTGGACGATCCACTGGGCGGTGGGCCGCGGCAGCCGGTCCCGGTCGTACTCGTAGAGCTTCGCGTCGACCGGGAAGGAGGGGAAGAGGACGACCTCGGTCCGGGAGGTGAGCTGGGGTACGAGCCGGTTGGTGGCGGCGACCGTGGCTCCGTCCGGGATCCGCGCCAGCAGCGCCCTGGCGGCCTCGACATGTCCGGTGGTGCGCCAGGTGGCCCGCTGGGCGAGCTGGGCGAGCGGAAAGCTGGGCAGTATCACCGCGGTCACGGCGAGGGCGGTGACGAGGGAGGCCCTGATATGCCGGTCGGCGGGGGTGCGCCCACGGCCGGCCGCGGCTCCCATGGCAGGTCCGGCGGCGGGTCCCGGCGCGGGTCCGGTGGTACGCCAGTGGCGGAGCGCGTCGATCAGCCCGGCGGCCACGACCGGCATCAGTACCGCGCTGTAGTGGAACGACGTGCCCCAGTGGAAGCCGTTCTGGGAGAGCATCCGCCAGGTGAGGGTGGGCAGCGCGAGCAGGGCGAGCGGGGAGCGCAGGGCGAGCAGCGCGGAGGGCGCGAAGACGAGGATCAGGGTCATCGCCTTGATGTCCGGGCGCAGGGCGTCCAGCGGGGCGAAGGCGATGGTGCCGAGCAGCGAGCCGTGGGCGCCTTCGCCGAGGTTCTCGCCGTGGGCATAGCCGCCCGCCGGGTTGAACGCGGGCAGCAGCAGTTTGATTTCGACGGCGCTGGCCACCAGTCCGCCGGCCGCGGTGAGCAGGCCGAGCCGCCGGGGTCCCTTCCAGGCGGTGTAGGCGCCGACGGCGGCCAGGGTGAGGCCGAGGTCCTCCTTCACCAGGACGAGGGGGACCGCCCAGGCGACCGCGGCCCGCCAGCGGCGGCGCCCGAGGGCGGTGACGGCGGCCGACACCAGGGGTACGGCGAGCGCGACCTCGTGGAAGTCGAAGGCGACGGCGGAGGCGATGCCCCAGCTCAGCCCGTACACCAGCGCGACGGCATGGGCGGCGCGGCGGCCGAGGACCTCCCGGGCCCAGCCCGCCAGGGGGACGACGGCGACGGCGAGCAGCGCGGCCTGGGCGAGCAGCAGCGTGAGCGGTCCCGGCCAGATCCGGTACAGGGGCGCGAGGACGGCGATGGCGGGGTGGAAGTGGTCGCCGAGGAGATTGAAGTCCTCGCCGCGCAAGGGAACGACGGGGGGCCGCAGTTGGGCGTAGGCGCGGACGGCCTGCTCGAAGATGCCGAGGTCGTAGCCGGTGGTGCGGATGAGCAGATGGCGGCGTACGGACACGGTCGCATAGAGCGCGAAGAGCCCGGCGGCCCAGGCCCAGGGGAGCAGTGCGGCCGGGAAACGGGCGGCGGGGCGTGCTCCACCGGGCTCCGGCGCGGGGGCGGGCCCCGGCACGGAGTCGGAGGTGCGGGGACGCAGCATTCCGCGCCACGCTGCCGTGTTGTCAGAAAATGTCCGCATAGATTCGGATGCTAGACGGGGTTGATGGTCCGTTTCGTATCGATTCGGGTGTGTTGGAAAAGCAGCGGCCCGGGGTACGGGGGCGACCGGGCGGGCCGGACGGGCCGGGGCGTTCCTGCGGCCCGGGCCGGGGGCGGGCGGGCGGGTGTTCAGGCGGGGCGCCCGGGACCGGTGTTCAGGCGGGGGCGGCCAGCGCTCCGGCGACGACGCCCGTGAACGCCCCCGCCATCATGAACGGGCCGAACGGGATGGCGTCCCGCCGCCCGGCGCGCCCCCGGAGCATCAGCGCGATTCCGTACCCGGAGCCGAACAGGAAGCCGGCGAAGGCTCCGGTGAGCAGCGTCGGCCAGCCGTACCAGCCGAGGACGGTGCCGAGGGAGAGGGCGAGCTTCACATCGCCGAAGCCGAGGCCCCCGGGGTGGAGGAGGAACAGTCCGAAGTACCCGGCTCCGAGCGCCAGCCCGCCGAGCACCGCCGTACTCCAGGAGCCCGCCGCCCCGGGCAGACCGGCCGCCGCGCCGAGCAGACCGGCGGCCATGGCGGCCAGCGGCAGGGTGAGCTGGTCGGGCAGCCGGTGCACCCGCAGGTCGACCAGCGCCAGCACCAGCGCGAACGGCACCAGCAGCAGCCAGACCGCCAGTTCGGGGCGGGGCCCGGTGGCGGCGGCGAGCACCGCGCAGACGGCGGCGCCCGTCACGGCGGGGACCGCGGCGGCCCGCCCGGTCCCGCACTCCCGTCCGCCGCTTGTGTCGCTCCCGTCGCTCCCGCTCCCGTCCCGCCCGGGACCGCAGCCGGGCCCGGCGAGCCAGCCCCGCGCCGGTCCGGCCAGGGGATGTCCGGCCGGGCAGACGGCGCGCCACGCTTCGTCCGGTTCGACGGCGAGCCGGTAGACGGCCCGGGGAACCAGTACTCCGGTGCCCGCCCCCCACAGGGCGGCCGCGATGATCAGCATGGCGTCCACGGCTCAGAGCGTAGGCGGCGGGAGCGGACCGCACCGGGCGCTTGACCGTATGTCCGGATGGCCCGGTGTCCGGAACGGCCGGGTGTCCCGAACGGCCGGTGCCGCTACGGTCGTCCGTCATGGGACGAGAACGGCGATGGCGGTCCGGTACGGGCACCCTGCGCATCCTGGCCGGTGAGGCCGCGAACGGCACAAGCAGTACGGGCGGAACGAGCGCGGGCAGAACGAGCGCGCCGGGAGCGGTCGCGGGAACGGGTGCACCGGCCCCGGACCCGGTGGCCGCGCCCGGCGCACCGGCGGTCCCCGCCGGGATACCGCTGGAGATCGCGGCCTCGTACGGGACCCGCCGCCGGGGGCTCCTCGGCCGGGACGGTATCGACGGGGCGATCCTGCTGACCCCGTGCAACGCCGTCCACACACTGGGGATGCGGTTCGCCGTCGATGTGGCGTATCTGGACGCGGAGTTGCGCGTGGTCGCCCGGCACACCCTGCCGCCCCACCGGCTGGCACTCCCCCGGCTGCGGGCCCGCCATGTGCTGGAGTCGGCGGCCGGGGCGATGGAACGGTGGGGGGTGCGGCCGGGGGTCCGGCTGGCGGTCGAACAGGCTCCGGAGGACGGGTTCCGGGCCGGGGCCGCGGAGTAGCGCCGCCCGCCGGGAGGGCTGCGGGCTGGGGGTGCCGGGCGTCCCGGACAAGGCCGGGCTGTGCGGCGGCTCTGCGGATACACCTCAGGGCACGGGTTCCCACGGGGAGCGGGCGGCCGCCGCGCGGGCGAGGGAGCGGCGGAGCAGGACGGTCCAGACGACGAGTACGGCCAGCAGTGCCGTACCGAAGCCGAAGGCGGTGAAGGCGACCGTCCGCAGGGCCTCCCGGCGGTCGGTCTGCCGTTCGGTCAGCCCGGTGCCGGCCGCCCGGCGGTCGGCGGCGGTGACGCCGAACCCGGCGGCCAGGGGATCGGCCGCGTACGGCGGGGCGGGACGGGCGTCGCCGGTGACGGCGACCCGCAGCGTCACCGGGGCCGGGCCCTGCTCCGTACCCCCGCCGCCGTCGCCGCCGTCGCGGGTGAGCCGGACGAAGTACCAGCCGGCGAAGCGCATCGCGCCGATCTCGTTCCGGTCGGAGGTCCGGTTGCCGAACGCGACGGGGGCGGTGGCCAGCGAGAGCGCCCGGCCGGAGCGGGCCGTCTCGGCGCTCTGGACAAAGCCGCGGGCCGTGTTGAAGACCGTCATCCGCAGTCCTTCGCCGCCGCCCCGGCCGGTGCGGGCCGCGTCGAGGAAGAGCTGCTGTCCCCAGTCCACGGGCACCCGGTAGAACCGGGTCTCGCCGGGGGCGAGTTCGGTCCGCCAGACACCGTGACCGGTGGCCGGCGCGTCGTTGAAGCCGGAGCCGCCGTCCGCGGTCCGGGCCGCACCGGTGGGCCAGCCGGAGGTCCGGGTCTCGTAGGAGCCGGCGGGCGGCGGTATCTCCTCGCCCCCGCGCAGTCCGGGCTCCAGCATGAACCGCAGCTCCACGGGCGCGCTGCGGGCGCCCGCCTCCGCACCCTGCTCCCCCGAGCCGGTGTCGGTGCCGGTGCCGCCGAGTCCCTCCACCGCGTACTCGTAGACGCCGGGCTCCTGGCACTCCCGGCCGGGACCGATCCGCCGGGTCGCGTAGTCGGCGACCGGCCGGGCGCCGGAGCTGCCGAAGGTGATGTCGGTGCCGTCGCTGCAGGAGGCGCCGCCCGGCGAGCCCAGGGAGATCCGGATGCCCTCGGAGGCGCCGACCCGGGCGCCCGGCGGCGGGGCGAGCACCGCCGAGACATAGGCGTTGGAGGCGCCGTCGAGCCGGATCCGGTAGGTCTTGCGCTCCCCCGCCGCGATGGTGTCGGTGTACGTCCCCGGGGTCAGCAGGGGCCCGTTGCCCGAGGCGGCGCCGGTGACGGGGCGGGCGTCCCGGGCGGGCTCGTACGCCTCCGCGACCCGGGCGGCCCCGTCGTCGGCGGCGGCGGCCGGGACCGGCAGGACCGCGGAGACGGACCCGCAGAGCAGCAGCGCGACGGCGCGCAGGGCGCGCCGGACGGTCCGCGGCGACGGACGGCGGGGGTGCCAGGACCGGACCGCGGGCCGCGCCGGATTCCCGCGGACCGCCGGGTCCCGGCGCGCTCCGGAGTCCGTTCCCGCGGACGGCACCGCCGCCCTCCCCGCCCGGCCCGGCCCCATCCGTCCGCTCCTCAGCCCATTCGGTCGACGACCGACACCCTCGCCAACAGGTCCCCGGGCCCGGCGCGTCCGGCCGGGCGACCGGCCCGCAGCGTACAGCGGACCCGGCTTCTTTCGAATGTACGGCCGGACGACCCGGGGCCGGGCCCCGGGTCCGGTCCGGCGCCCCCGGGTCAGCCCGACAGGTCCCCGGACCCGGTCCCGGCCTCGCTGCCGGAGGTGCTCCGGGCGCCCGTCGGGAAGGTGATCTCCACCCGGCGGTTCTTCCGGCGGCCCTCCTCCGTCGCGTTGTCGGCGATCGGGTAGTCCTCGCTGTAGCCGCGGACCTCGTAGGTGGTGTTCGGGTTGTCCAGCCGGGAGCTGAGCACCCGGTGGACGGCGTCGGCGCGCTCCTTGGAGAGCTTCATGCCGTGCTCGTAGGTCCCGAGGTTGTCGGTGAACCCGAAGATCCGCACCTTGCCGGGCCGGTTGCGGCGGATCTCGGCGGCGATGGCCGCCATCCGGCCCGCGGACTGCGGGCCGAGAACGGAGCTGTTCCTGCCGAACAGCACTTCGGCCTGGAGCGCGAGAGTGAGGGAGGTGGTGGTCTCCTCGCGCCGCTCCTCACCGCCCTCGGTCTCCACGATCGACACGATGTCGAGGACCCGGGGGGCGGCCAGGGTCGCCCCGTCGCGCATCTTGAGCCCGGGGTCGTCCGTGTCGACCTTCGGCGGCTCCGGGGCGGATCCGGCGGCGCCCGGCACGGGCGCACCCGGGGTCTCGTCGGCCGATACGGCCGGTGCGCCGCCCCACTGCACCCCGGTGACCAGGAGCAGCGCGGCGAGCGTCACGGCCGCGGCGGGGCGGGGCAACCGGCGAGCCGGATGCGAAGGGCGCGGGGGGCGCTGGGGGCGCGTCATGACAGCCCGATCGTCGCGGTCGGCATCAGGGGCAGCAGGACGTCGACGGACTTGGTGCCCGCGGGCGGCGCGGGGTACTGGGCGAAGAAGTCGAGGCTCTGGCCGGGCTGCATGGTGCTGAGGCCGGTGGTGGTCAGAGGATTGCCGTCGGTGTCGCGGAGCACGTAGTACCGCTTCTTGCCCGCCTTGTCGACCAGCGTCATCCCGGCCAGCGACGGCCCGGTCTGCTTGACCTGGCTCTCCTGGCCGCTCCACTGGAGGGGGGCGAACTGGGACTTGCCGCTGCTGTTCCGGATGGCGCCGGTGAGCGTCAGATAGCCGCCGTCGTCGCGTTTCGCCGTGGCGTAGACGACTTCGAAGCCGTTGCTGCCCTTGACGGTCGCCAGGGGCGCCTGGTCGCCGCCCGTCGTACCGCCGTCGCCGGTCGGGGCGCCGCTGTCGCCGGTGCCGCCGTCCTGCTGTCCGGGCTGGTCCGAACTGCTGCCCGCGGGTGCGGAGTCCGAGGCCTTGCGGTCGGGCTCGTCACCGCTGCCGCAGGCGGTGAGGGAGAACATCAGCGCCGCGGCGGCCAGGGCCGCGGCGGCGGCCGATCGGGCCGTTCGGGCCGCTCCCTGGGGGCTTGCTCCGTGCCGGGTCCTCATCAGTGCTTTCCTTCATGTCGGTTCACGGTCAGTCCGGTCAGTCCTCGGCGAGCCGTACGGTGAAGAGGTCGGACATCGCCGGAAAGTCGTCCGGGCGCTCGGGGTCGATCGTGAAGTCGCCGTCGTCGCAGCGGAGGTCGCCGAGGGGCGGCGGATCCGGAGGCTCCTCGCCCTCGCCGGGCGGGGCGCTCGGCCCCGGGTCCGGATCGGTGTCCTCCGGGGGCGTCGGGGAGGGGGTCGGCGCGGGGGCGGCTTCGAAGGTGCAGCGGGGCTCCACGACCGCGGTGGCCGACTGGCGGGCCCGGGCGCTTCCGGTGCCGGGGACGACGGATTCGCCGACCGGGTTCACGGAGAGCACCTCGACGGCGAAGCCCCAGCGGCCGTCGCCGAGCGGACCGCACCGTTCGACGGTGCCCTTGTTCCGCGCGGCGAGCGCGGCGGCGGCGTCGCAGGCCGCGCCCGAGGGGCCGGTGAAGTCCCCGCCGAAGATCCGCCGCAGGAGGTCCGGGTCGAGGGGAAGGGTCCACAGGTCGTCCCCGACCCGGTCGCGGGACTCCTGGGCGGCGGCCAGCGCGGCCGCGTCCGCCGCGGACCGGGCGCCGTTGCGGACGGCGCCCGCCTGCCCCACGACGAAGAACGCCAGGGCGGCGAAGAGGACCAGCGCCACCATGGCGATATAGAGGGGGACCGCCTGGCCCCGGTCGCGCGATCCGTCCCGGACGCCCGCCGCGGCTACTTCCCGCCGCCGGTGTTCAGCACCTTCTGCACCTGCGCCTTCAGGCCGTTGGCGATATCGTCGCCGACGCCCGAACCCGCCACCGCGGCGATGATGATCGCGACCAGCACGATCACGCCCACGTACTCCACCGCGCCCTGTCCCCGGTCGCGCCGCTCCTTCAGCGCCTCGGCCCGTACGGCCGTCCAGGCCCGGAGCCGCACCCGGGCCTCGACCACGGCCTTCAGCGTCACGTTCGACATCGTCTACCCCTTCGGCGCCGGCGGCGGCACGACACCCGCCCGGCTTGTACCGGTCCATGACACCACCCGCCGTGACGGCTTCCTCGCGGTCCGTACGGACGGCCTCGCGAGCACTGTATGACGCGGCGATTCGGTTGCGAAGGGGGCCTGGGCACCAACATCCCGGCACCGGGCCGAAGTCGGGCACCGGCGGTGATTTTCGGCCAGGGTCGGGAAGGGGCCGGCCGCCGGACCTCCGCGGCGGGTCCGGCTCCGGCCGGAACGCTGTTCCCACGGGGTCCTCCTCCCGGCCGCCCGCCCCCGTCGCCGGGGTGGCGCACGGACCGCCGGGCATCCCGGGGTCCGCCGTCGAATGTCCCACAACTAATTGCGAAAGCAAAGACTTTGGGGTCAATTCGTCAGCCTCCGAGCACATCGGCGAAGTCGACCCCGGAGCCGTAGTAGAAGCTCATGATGATCAGGATCATCGTGGCCGGGAGCATCACCAGGGTGACCACGAGGGTGGCCTTGGGGATCGCCCGGGCCGCGTCCCGCCGGGCATTCTGGGCATCCGTACGGCGCATGTCGTTGGCGATCTGGATCAGGGTGTCCACGATCGGCGCGCCCAGCTCCTCGCCCTGCTGGAGCGCGGTGACGAACATCGACACCTGCTCACTGTCATTGCGTCTGCGCAGTTGGTCGAAGGCCTCTCGGCGGCTGACGCCCATATCCATCTGGCGCAGGGTGATCCGGATCTCGTCGGCCCACGGTCCCCGGTACTTCTCCGCGACCCGCTCCAGCGCCTGCCGGAAGCCGAGCCCGGCGGAGACGACGACCGCGAGGACATCGAGGAAGTCGGGGAGGGTGCGCTCGATATCGGCACGGCGGCGGCGGATCGCGGCCCGGATGATCACATCGGTCCAGGTGAGCCCGAAGACCAGGGCCAGGATCGCGACCAGGTACTCGCCGCGCAGCAGCATGGAGAGGGCGGCGAGCAGCCCGAGTCCGCCGTAGACGGCCCGGCGGGCGGCGTAGCGGTCGACGGTCAGTCCGCCGGGGTTGCCCGCGGCGTCGAGCCTGCGGCGCAGCGCGTCGACCCGTTTGGGGCCCATGGTGCTGAGTACGGCGGGGGCGTAGCGCATCCCGAGCCGGTCGATGCCGGAGCCGACGGCGGTGGTGCGGGTGGCGCCGACCTCCAGGGCGAGGACCAGGTCCCCGGGGAGCTTGGCGTCGGCGCGGTACATGCGGATGCCGTGGAAGACCCCGTACACGGAGAGTCCGAGGAGTACGGCGAGCAGCAGTCCGGTCATCGTCGGTCCCCTTTCAGACCTGGATGCGGGAGATGCGGCGGATCAGCAGTCCGCCGAGGACATAGAGGCCGACGGCGACCAGGGTGGCGAGCTGGCCGGTGACCGAGCCGGTCATCTCGTCGAGGGCGCCGGGGGCCATGCCGTTGATCATCAGCAGGAAGCCGAAGCCGAGGAGCGGGACGGCGAAGGCGGTGACTTTGATCTGGGAGAGCATCGTGGTGACCTCGCGGCGGGTCTCCTTCCGCTCCTCCAGGGTCTGGGTGAGGTTCCGGAGGGAGCTGACGACCTGGCCGCCGGCCCGGTTGGCGAGGACCAGGGTGGTGACGAGGACGACGAGTTCGCGGGAGGGCAGGCGTTCGCCGAGTTCGGCGAGCGCGTCGTCGAGGCTCTGGCCGACGGCGAGCCGGTCGGCGACCAGTCCGAGTTCGGCGCCCGCCGGATCGTCCAGTTCGTCGGCGGCCATGGCGAGGGCGGTACGGAGCGCGAGCCCGGCCTGGGTGGCGTTGGCCAGCACCCGGGCCAGCTCCGGCAGCTGGTTGATGAAGGCCTCGGTCCGCTTGGCCTGCTGCCAGCCGAGGAAGGATTCGGCGCCCCAGACCGCGGCGAGGGCGGCCAGCACGCCGAAGAAGGGCGTGAAGACCGCCGCGACGACCGCGTAGACCAGCACCAGCAGGGCGGCGGCGGCCACCACGTACTCGCCGGGGGTGATGTCGAGGCCGGTGGTGCGGATCCGGCGTTCCAGCCGGCGGCCGAAGCGGGTGCGGCGGATCCGGCGGTCCACCCCGGGGAACCGGCGGCGCCGGCCGGTCCGTTCGGGGCCCGGGCCGGTCTGGGACATGCGCTCGACGAGCGCGTGCAACTGGGCCCGGCCGGCCGACCAGTGGTGGACCCCGGCCACACCGGCGACCCCCGCGAGCAGGACGGCCACGAGGCTGAGGAGCGTGGGGGTGTTCATCGGGGGCGGGCACCTTCTGCGTCGGCGGGGTCGGGGGCGGGGGCGGAGACAGGGGTGGCCCGGGCGGCGGGCTCGGGGGCCGGGGCGGGCCGGAGAACGCGGACGGGAGCGGGGGCCGCCGGGGCCGGGGCGGGCCGGGAGCCGGGGACGGAGACCGCTGGGGCAGGAGCGGACCGGGGGCCCGGGGCGGTGGGGTCGTACCGGACCGGGTTCACAGGGCCCTCGTCCCCCGTACGGCGAGCTGCGCCTCGCTCTCCGCCACCCCGAAGACCAGCGGGAGCACCTCGTTCCGCAGATGGAGCCGTTCGGCGACCCGGCGCGGCACCGGGTGGTAGACGAACCGGCCGTGCACCCGGCCGTCGGCCGACATCGGCCGGGCGTCGAAGCGGCAGACGGAGACGATGCGGTAGTCCTCCCGGCCGTGGGAGTCGACCACCGCGATCTCGGTGACCCGGCGGGAGCCGTCCCCGTGCCGGGTGAGCTGGACGATCACGTCCACGGCACTGTTGATCTGGTCCTTGATGGCCGCGAAGGGGATCTCGACCTCGGACATCGAGGCCAGTGTCTGGAGCCTCATCAGGGCGTCCTCGGCGCTGTTGGCGTGGACGGTGGCGAGGGAGCCGTCGTGGCCGGTGGACATCGCCTGGAGCATGTCGAGGGTCTCGCCGCCGCGGACCTCTCCCACGATGATCCGGTCGGGGCGCATCCGGAGCGAGTTGCGGACGAGGTCGCGGATGGTGACCCGGCCCTTGCCCTCCACGTTCGGCGGCCGGCTCTCCAGGGTGATCACATGGCTCTGCTGGAGCCGGAGTTCGGCGGAGTCCTCGATGGTCACGATGCGTTCGCCGTCCGGGATCAGCCCGGAGAGGGTGTTGAGGAGGGTGGTCTTCCCGGTGCCGGTGGCGCCGGAGACGATCACATTGAACTTGGCCCGGACGAACCCGGCGAGCAACAGGGTCATCTGCTCGTCCAGCGAACCGATGCCGATCATCTCGGCCAGGGTGAAGGTGCGCGGGAAGCGGCGGATGGTGAGGACGGGGCCGCTGAGGGAGAGCGGGGGGATGATGACATTCACCCGCTCGCCGGACGGCAGCCGGGCGTCCACCATGGGGTTGGCCTCGTCGACCCGCCGGTTGACGGTGGAGACGATGCGCTCGATGGTCTGCATCAGCTGTTCGGTGGAGGAGAACCGCATCGGCAGCAGTTCGAGCTTCCCGGCCCGCTCGACATAGACCTGTTCCGGCCCGTTGACCATGATTTCGCTGACCGAGGCGTCCTCCAGCAGCGGTTCCAGGATGCCGAGGCCCAGGGCCTCGTCGACCACCCGCCGGATGAGCCGGGCGCGTTCGGCGGTGGAGAGCACCGGGCCCTCGCGGCTGATGATGTGTCCGAGGACCCGCTCCAGCCGGACCCGCCGGTCGCCCGCGGCGAGGGCGGACATCTCCGCGAGGTCGATCTCCTCCAGCAGCTTGGCACGGTAGACGGCGACCAGACGGCCCACCTCCCCCCGGCCGTCGGCCGGTTCGGGGCTGCCGATGCGCGCCCGCAGGCTCATGTCTGTCAACTCCCAGGTGGTGCGGTGAGGTGGTGCGTTGAGGTGGTGCGGCGGTCCGGGTGGGGCGGGGTGGCGGTGGAGGGCAGCGGGGGGGCGGTGGCACGGCATCAGTCGCAGGGCATGGTCACCGTCCGTACCGCCGGGTCGAAGTCGAAGACCGGCAGCAGCGACGGCACCTCGACGACGGCGGTCACCGAGACCTCGTCGTCCTCGCCGGAGCAGCCGCCGGGGTCGAAGCGGGCGCCGTCGGCCAGCCAGCCGCTGATCGCTGATCGCCCGGCGGCGGGGCCCCGCCCGGCGCCGTCCTCGGTGGCCTCGGTCCGGGCGGCGGCGCGGGCGGCGGTACCGGCCTGCTGGGCGGTGTAGGCGACCAGCCCGGTCTGGATGGCGGCGAGCGCGACGAAGACCAGGAGCGCGAGCACCCCGGCGTACTCGACCGCGGCCTGCCCCCGGTCCCCGGCGGGGCGGCGCGGGGCGCGGTCCCCGGCGGGGCGGTACGGGGCACGGTCCCCGGCGGGTCCGGGCGGGGCGCCGGAGCGCCGCGACCGGGCAGGGGCCGGGTGCCCGTGGCCCGTCCGCCGCGCCGTCACCGCTCGCTCCGTTCGTCGAGGGCGGCGCCGTCGCCGGTGACCGGGATCGGGAGGTCGGGGCCGCCGGGGAGGAACGCGGGGACCCGGAGCCGTACCTTCGCCCGGTACAGCTCGCCCGAGGGGCCGCAGTCGACGTCGGCGCCCTGCCAGGAGCCGGGCAGGGCGCGGCGGGCGGCGGTGGCGCAGGCGGACGCGCCGCCCACGGCGCCCGCCCGGGCGCCCTCGTCGGCGGCGTTCCCGGCGAGGGAGAAGGTGTAGCCGGTGAGGGCCGCCTGCCAGAGCAGCCCGACGGTCACCAGGATCACCGGAATGGTGCCGGTGAACTCGATGACGGCCTGGCCCCGGTCGCCGTACCGCCGAGCCGCCCCCGGCAGCCAGCAGCCCCGTACCGCGCCCGGCAGAGCACGGTCACCCGGCGCTTCCGGTACGGCGCGCGGCCGCGCCGTACCCCGGCGGCCCCCGCCACGCACCGGCCCGTACCGCCCGGTTGAGTACCGCTCGGCTCCGTACCCCTCCGGCCCGTACCGCCCGGCGCCCGTACCCCGTCCGGTCCGCGACGGCGCCCCGCGGCCGCTCACCGCGACCGTCCCCGCCGGAGCCCGATCGACCCGCGGTCGCCGCGGAACCGGCCCGCCTTCTGCGGTACGGCCCCTTCCGGGGCGCGGACCAGGCCCAGCTCCCCGGCGAGCGCCCAGAGCGCCTGCTTCACCGCCGACCGGGCCTCCAGATCCTGCATCCGGCCCGCGTCGATCACCGGCTGGAGCTCCTTGAAGCCCGCGGGCACCGTCGAGGCGGCGACCCGGGTGCCGGTGATCCGTTCGATCAGCGGCGGCTGGATCTCGGTGGACCGGGTGTGCCGGTTGACCACCACGACGGTGTCCTCGGCCTTGCGGATCTGGAGCCGGTCCCAGAGCCGGACCATCCGCTTGGCCGCCCGGACAGCCACCACGTCCGGGGTGGTCACCAGCAGGGTGGTGTCGGCCATTTCGACGGCCGCCGCGTTGCCGCCGGTCATCTGGGTGCCGCAGTCGGCCACCACGACCTCGTGGCGGCCGCGCAGGGCGCCGAGGATCTGGCGTACGGCCCGGTCCCCGACGTCCTCGCCGCGCTCGCCGTCGGAGGGGGCCAGCAGCAGCCCGATCCCGGTCTGGTGGGCGAAGAGGGCGTCCTGGAGCACCCGGGGCGTGATGTCCTGGATGGCCGCCAGGTCGGCGATCGAACGCCGGAACTGGACATCGAGGTAGGAGGCGACGTCACCGGACTGGAGGTCGAGGTCGACCAGGGCGACACTCCGCCCGGAGGCCCGCGCGGCCAGCGCCAGCTGTACGGCGGTGACCGTCGTCCCGACCCCGCCCTTGGCACCGCTGACGGTGACCAGCCGCCCGCCGGCCCCGGCGACCAGTTCGGCGGAGGAATGCCCGAGATGCCGCCGTACACCGGTGGACCAGTTGGCCGCCGACTGCACCCGCTGGGCCAGTTCGTCGTACGCCACCGGCAGCCCGATCAGCCCGCGCGCGCCGGAGTCCATCGCGGCCGAGTAGAGGCCGGGGCCCGCGTCCACGGTGACCAGGACGACCCCGACTGCGGGGAAGCGGAGTGCGACCTCCCGGATCAGCTCCAGCGCCGGGACCGGTCCGATCCGCTCGTGGACCAGGACCACCTCGGGCAGTTCGTCGAGGGATTCGGCGGCCAGCCGGGCCAGCAGGTCGAGCAGGGCCGTCGAGTCGGCGACCGGGAGCGCGGGCTCGGCGCCGGGCAGCTGGCCGAGCAGGGAGGTGAGGGCGCGGGCGGCGTCCGGGTCGCCCACGGCCGGGAGGATGCGAGTGGTCATCCGGCACTCACCTGTTCTTGTCTTCGTCGAGGGTGTACGTGCTGTCGCCGGGCTTGAGCGAGCCGGGGCCGCCCTTGGCGAGGAGGGCAAGCCGGACGTTCACCGCGAAGGACTCGGCGTAGGCGACCCGCTGGGCGTCCGCGGTGGTCAGCGCGAAGGTGATCGGGACGGCCTCACGGGCGGCGTCCCGGCGCTCGTCGCGCTTGGCGGTGATCGGGGTGAGCCGTCCGACGTCGATGACCCGGGCGCGGGAGACGATGATCCGGGACTCGTCGGGGTCGCTGTCGCGGCGGCCCTCGAAGGTGGCGAAGATATTCACCAGATCACCGGGGGTGATCTTCCCGGCGACCCCGGTCGCCGCGTCCACCATGATCGCGATCTCCTGCTCGCCGGGGGCCAGCGCGGGCCGTTTGACGATCATGTCCTCCTGGAGGAGGGAGCCCTTGCGCAGGGTGGTGACGGCGATCCGGCCGCTGATGCCGTCGAGGTCGGTGACCGCGCTCTCCGAGAGCCAGCGCTCGGGGATGCTGGTCTTCTCGAACTGGTCGGCGCGGAGCGCGGTATAGGGCGCCACCTCGGTTTTCACCCGGTACGCGGTCACCTCGGGGCCGACCTTGGAATTCACGTCGCCGATGACGGCGATCACGCCGGCGAAGGCCGCCAGGGCGCAGAGGACCGAGATCGTGAGCAGGATGACGCCTCGGCGTTGGCGTGAATTCATGAGCTGGGGAACCTCGTTCGCAGAAGGGGCAGAAGGGCCGGCGGGCAGGACGGCAGCGGGGCGGAGCGGGACGTACGGAACGGGCCCGGGTCCCCGGAACGGGCCGGTCCGCCGGCCGCCGCACCGCCGGGACGGACGCCGGTACGGACGCCGGTACGGTCCGGGCCGCCGGTACGGTCCGGGCCGCCGGTACGGTCCGGGCCGCCGGTACGGTCCGGGCCGCCGGTACGGCGGCACCGGCGGGGACGGGGCCCGGCGGCCCGCGGCGCCGGCGGTCCCGCTCCGGGCAGGCGTACGGGATCAGCCTGCCGGAGTTCCATGGCCCAGAACCCCGGAAGGGAGGAACCGCCCCTGGTCGGCGTGGGGCCGGCCGCCGGACCCGGCCGGTACCGGGGGCGCGGCGCAGAATCCGCAGAGGTCGCCGATGAGCTGGATGCCGCACCAGGAGCAGGTCTCCCGCCGTACCGAGGAGACGAGTTGGTAGAGGATCGCGATATCGGGCAGGAAGGCGGCGAACTCGACCAGCTTGGGCGTACCCCACCAGTCCGCCGAGGCGGCGGGCAGCGGGACCTCGTCGACGCCCTGCGTCTGCCAGCCGGGCGCCAGGGTGCCGGTGACCCAGTCCGGCTGCGCCTGTCCGCGGGCGATCACCATCCGGGTGGCGAAGTCGGGCCCGGTGAGCAGGGGCGCGGCGCCCCGGTCCGCGGAGCCGACCCTGATCAGTTCGGGGGTGGGGCCGGCCAGTACGGCGAACTGGGCTCCGGGTACCCACGATTTGGCGTGCGACTTCAGCCCGACGGGCACCCGGTCGAGTTTGGCCACGGAGTGCAGCAGCGCCCCGGCGTAGACGTAGTGGGAGAGCAGCCGGGCGGCGGAGGCGACGACACCGGGGCCGAAGTCGCAGATCGACAGCTGGCGGAGCTGGCGGACGAGTACGGCGGCGCCGAGCGGCGGCAGCTCCAGCGGGACCAGGGCCAGCCGGTCGGTCTCCAGCACGGACCGTACGGTCTGCAACCGGCGCCGGTGGGCGGCCGGGAGGGACGCGGGGTACGCCACGACGACATGGCCGTACTGCTCCAGTAGTAATCCGGCCGCGCGGATCGCGTCGTCCAGCGGGGCTTCCTCGGGGGACGGAAGGGGGGCCGCCGTCGGTGTATGCGGGTCCATGGGCGGTAGCACCAGGTCTGCGCTGGTGACAGCTATTGCGGTCGGCACGCTGGTTCCCCGTTCGACAACGGCCGACGGGGATCCGTGACCGCGGTTCCGTACTGCCTGCTTACTGCCTGTTGCCTGTTCCTGTTGCCTGTTGCCGACGGTGCGCCTGCCTGCTGACTGCCGACCGTCCGCCGGTTACTGCCTGCTGCTCCTGCATCAGCACTTTAGCCACGAGGTGGGGGCCAGAGAACACCCCGCCGGAACTCACCGCCCCGCCCCGAGCACGCTCCGCTCAGGACACGGCCGTACGAAAGCAGTGAATCCGGTACCGATCCACCGGCTTCGGCCCTGTTCGGGGCGGTCGGCGCACCGCCGGGCCGGGCCGGGGGCCGCAGGCATCCGGAACTCCTTCCGCACCAGGGCCGTTCGGCCCCGGTTCCGGCACCCCGTCCAGGATTCGGCCGAAAATCGCCCCCGGCGGCGCGGGACCCGGCCGGTCGTGGCCGGGGCGGCCGGGAGACTCCGGAACGGCGAATCGCTGACAGAGGTCTTGACAACCTCATTGGTCTGGACCAGTTTTACGCCAACGGCGGATGCGCCACTCGCGCACCGGCACCATCCGCTGCTCCTGTGTTTCCGCAGTTTCCGCATTTTCCGCACGGCCCGTTCGTTCCGGGTCCTCCCGGACCCGGACGGTTCCCCGCTCGTTCCCTCCGGCTCTCCCTGGTT
Organism: Streptomyces sp. NPDC003691; assembly: GCF_053981115.1. Classification (NCBI taxonomy): domain Bacteria; kingdom Bacillati; phylum Actinomycetota; class Actinomycetes; order Kitasatosporales; family Streptomycetaceae; genus Streptomyces; species Streptomyces sp. NPDC003691. The sequence continues at coordinate 54,704 of NZ_JBSFNQ010000052.1, forward strand.
CTTCGGTTCTACGGTTCCCCGGTTCTCTCGGTTCCTTCGGTTCCTTCGGTTCACGCCGGTTCCCCGCCGGCGCCCGGCAGCACTCTCCGGTTCCACCGGTCCGGCCCCGGCCCTTCAGGGTCCCCCCGGGCACCCGCACCACGGATCCCCCCCACCCACGCACCGTCCGAGTACCTCCAACCCCCACACCTTCGGAGGCAGTACGTGCTCTTCACCAGACGTCCGCGGAGCTGGCTCGGCGGAGCCCTGGCGCTCGCCGTCGGCGCCGGTCTCACCGTCCTCGGCACCGCGGCTCCGGCGCAGGCCGCCGACATCAACAACGCCAAGAACCCCGGCTTCGAGTCCGGTCTCGCGAACTGGACCTGTACCGGAGGCAACGGCGCGACCACCTCCACCCCGGTCCGTACCGGCGCGAGTGCCCTCAAGGGCACCCCGGCGGGCACGGACATCGCGCGGTGCAGCCAGTCCGTGGCGGTCAAGCCCAACTCGACGTACACCCTGAGCGCCTATGTCCAGGGCAGCTTCGTCTATCTGGGCGCCACCGGCACCGGCACCACCGACGTCTCCACCTGGTCGCCGGGCGGCACCGGGTGGAACCAGCTCTCCACCACCTTCCGGACCGGCGCCTCCACCACCTCCGTGACGGTCTACACCCACGGCTGGTACGGCCAGTCCGCCTACTACGTAGACGACGTGAGCGTCTTCGGTCCCGACGGCGGCGGTGGCGGCGAGGAGCCGCCGGTGATCCCGACCGTCCCGACGGGCCTCGCCGCGGGCTCGCCGTCGACCACCACGGTCCCGCTGAGCTGGAACGCCTCCCCCGGCGCCACCCAGTACCACGTCTACCGGGGCGGGGTGAAGGTCCAGACCGTCACCACGACCTCCACCACCATCGGCGGGCTGACCCCGAACACCCTCTACAACTTCACGGTCTCGGCGGCCAACGCCGCGGGCGAGTCGGCCGCCTCGGCCCCGCCGGTCGCGGTCCGCACCCTGCTGGAGGACATCAACCCGACGGTCCCGCGCCACGCGGTCACCGGCTACTGGCAGAACTTCAACAACGGCGCCACGGTGCAGAAGCTGCGCGACGTCAGCCCGCAGTACGACATCATCGCGGTCGCCTTCGCCGACTCCACCACCACGCCCGGCGAACTGACCTTCAACCTCAGCTCCGCGCTCGGCTACGCCAATGTCGCCGAGTTCAAGTCGGACATCGCGGCCAAGCGGGCCGCGGGCAAGTCGGTCATCATCTCCGTCGGCGGTGAGCTGGGCAACGTCACCATCAACAGCGACGCCTCCGCGACCGCCTTCGCCAACAGCGCCTACGCCCTGTTCCAGGAGTACGGCTTCAACGGCATCGACATCGACCTCGAACACGGCATCAACTCGACCTACCTCACCAAGGCCCTCCGCCAGCTCTCCGCCAAGGCGGGCCCGCGAATGGTCCTGACGATGGCCCCGCAGACGATCGACATGCAGTCGACCGGCACCGAGTACTTCAAGCTGGCGCTGGCGGTCAAGGACATCCTTACCGTCGTCAACACCCAGTACTACAACAGCGGCGCGATGCTCGGCTGCGACGGCCGGGTCTACTCGCAGGGCTCGGTGGACTTCCTCACCGCGCTCGCCTGCATCCAGCTCCAGGGCGGACTCGACCCGTCCCAGGTCGGCATCGGGGTCCCGGCCTCGCCGCGCGGCGCGGGCGGCGGCTACGTCTCCCCGTCCACGGTGACCGCGGCGCTCGACTGCCTCACCCGGGGCACCAGCTGCGGCACCTACCGGCCGACCACCCCCTGGCCCGCCCTGCGCGGCGCGATGACCTGGTCCATCAACTGGGACGCCCACGCGGGCAACGCCTGGTCCAACGTCGTCGGACCGCACGTCGACGCCCTTCCGTAACCCCGGCCCGACCGGGAGGGTCCGGCCGGACCGGTAGCAGCCGGCCGGACCCGCGGCACCCGAACCAGTCGTACGAACCGTCCACCCCCACGCCGAAGGTCGTACGACACCAGCGGCAGCGCCACCGACCTGTCCCGGTGGCGCTGTCGCGCGTTCGGGCCGTCTCTTCCGGATCCTGCCGGGCTCACTGATCCGGCCCGATCCGAAAGGAACTCCCGAGGCCCGGTCCGCCCCCGCGGACCGGGCCTCCGGCGTATGCACCGCCGTCCCCGCCCGCTCCTGGGCCAGTCGCCATCTCCTCGCGCCCCGGCGCCTGTCCGGCACCTCCCCGTCCCGGCGCCTCCCCGCGCCGCGGTCACCGCCCGCCCCCGGACGCCGTCTTGACCTGACCATGTCATGGGCCCACCATGTGCCCACGCAGAGCACCACCGGCGTCGCATACCTGTTCCACCCCCACCTCCCAGGAGACAGCATGCGCCTACGCATCCGTGGCAGCGGCCGTGGCAGACGGAACGCCGCGGTCACCGCCCTGCTGGCCATCGCGCTGACCGCGCCCCTCACCGCAAACGCCGCGCCACCCGACCCCAAGGCCGACAAGGCGGCGGCCGCCGCCGCGGCCGCCGAGACCATCACCCAGTACCAGGTCGCGAACGTCACCGGAGCGGCGGCGCGCACCGCGCTCGCCGCCACCGGCGTCGCCATCGACGAGGTCGACGCCCGGGCGGTCGTCGTCAGCGCCACCCCGGCCCAGGCGAAGAAACTGCGGTCGCTCGGCTACGGGCTGACCGCGCTGCCCGCGCCCGGCGCCCGGGCGGCCGGGGCCGATGTCCGGCCCCTCGACTTCCCGCCCGCGGACTCCCGCTTCCACAACTACGCGGAGATGACGGCGGCGATCGACCAGCGGGTGGCCGCCAACCCGAACATCATGAGCAAGCGGGTGATCGGCCGGACCTACCAGGGCCGGGACATCGTCGCCATCAAGATCAGCGACAATGTCGGCACCGACGAGAACGAGCCCGAGGTGCTGTTCACCTCCCAGCAGCACGCGCGCGAGCACCTCACCGTCGAGATGGCGCTCTACCTGCTCCGCGAGTTCGCCGAGGACTACGGCACCGACTCCCGGATCACCAATGCCGTCAACGGCCGGGAGATCTGGGTGATACCCAGCATCAACCCGGACGGCAGCGAGTACGACATCGCCACCGGCAGCTACCGCATGTGGCGCAAGAACCGCCAGCCCAACACCGGTTCCACCGCGGTCGGCACCGACCTCAACCGCAACTGGAACTACCGCTGGGGCTGCTGCAACGGCTCCTCCCCCACCCCCTCCTCCGACACCTACCGCGGCCGGGCCGCCGAGTCCGCCCCCGAGGTGAAGGTCGTCGCCGACTTCGTGCGCAGCCGGGTCGTCGGCGGGGTGCAGCAGATCAAAACCGGTATCGACTTCCACACCTACAGCGAGCTGGTGCTCTGGCCTTACGGCTACACCTACTCCGACACCGGTCCCGGTATGACCCAGGACGACCGGAACGCCTTCGCGGCCGTCGGCCAGAAGATGGCGGCCAGCAACGGCTTCACCCCGCAGCAGGCCAGCGACCTCTACATCACCGACGGGTCGATCGACGACTGGCTCTGGGGCAACCAGCGGATCTTCGGCTACACCTTCGAACTGTTCCCGCGGACCGCTTCGGGCGGCGGTTTCTATCCGCCCGACGAGGTGATCGAGCGGGAGACCAGCCGCAACCGCGACGCGGTGCTGCAACTGCTGGAGAACTCTGACTGCATGTACCGGTCGATCGGCAAGGAGGCCCAGTACTGCTGAGCCGCCGGTAACCGGCGGCGGGCCGTCCGGGCCCGCCCCGGGGCGGATACGGCGGGGCGGGTACGGGGCCGACGCACGGCCC